>JAGCPG010000025.1 GCA_017645245.1 Bacteroidales bacterium | reverse complement strand
TGCGTTGGGCCGGCACCACCTTGCCAGAACTGCTGGAGGAGGATAAATGGGGCTTTGAGTTTATGGGCGGCCAAGAGCCTTGATCTGCTTTTCCAAGCGGTTATACCAATCCTCGCCGAACTTACGGATCATCGGACCTTTCAGGAATTTCCAAAGCGGGATGCCTTCGGCTTCGCCTTTGCGTTTGGCTGGAACGCAGACGCTCCACTCGTGATAAAGGATATACGTGAATCCGTCTTTTTCAAGCAGGCGGATAGGGTAGAGGTGGCAAGAAATCGGCTTCCAGAAGTCACATTTGCCTTCCAGATAAGCCTTTTCGATGGCACATAATGCCGTGCCGTTTTCATGGAAATACACAAAAGCACACTCGGCACCATTCACCAATGGCGTGACCAGTTCTCCCGTTTCGTCATAGTCATAAACGTCGCCTTCCTCAATCACCTTAAGCCCTTCGGGACGCATGTATTCCTTGATGGCGTCAAGGTTTTCCTCTATTTTTCCGACTTCATCTGGCTCCAACGGCGCACCGGCGTCGCCATCCACGCAGCACCAGCCTTTACACCGCGGCAGGTTGCAGCAGAACTTGGCGTTCAGGAATTCGTCGGAAACAACGATGTTATCAAGTATGATCATGGATGGAAATCTGAAATGACAATGCAAAAATACAAAAGTCTTTAAAACTTCAACAAAAAGTAGGACGAAATATCCAATGTATTTTGTGTTTTACTCTTGACAGAATTAATTTGCTGTTATAACTTTGCAGCAACAATTAATTCATAATGCTATGTATACTGACAACGACTTTATTAGACTGGATTGGGCCACAAAGTACGTCTTACGCGACAAGGCCGACTTCGAGGTGTTCGAGGGGTTGATGACTGTGCTATTCGGCGAACCCGTCAAGATCATTGAGTTGCTTGAAAGCGAGAGCAACCGTGAAAACAAGGATGCCAAGAGCAACCAAGTCGACATCAAGGCAAAGAACAGCAAGGATGAGATCATCCTGGTGGAGATTCAGCTGGAGCATCAGGCCGATTTTTTGGAGCGCATCCTTTTTGGGGTTTCAAAGACCATCACCGAGCACATAGGAAGGGGCCAAGACTATTCGAACGTGAAGAAAGTGTATTCCATCAACATCCTTTACTTCAATTTGGGCGTGGGCAAGGACTATATCTACCATGGTACGAACAGTTTCACGGGAATGAACACAGGTGACACGTTGGTGTTCAACAAAAGGGAGAAGCAGGGCTATACCAGAAAGAAACGAGCCAACATCTTTCCTGAGTATTACATCCTAAGGGTGAACCAATATGAGAAAGAGACGCCAGAGACGCCTTTGGAGGAGTGGATGCAATACCTGAAGGACGGCTACATCCTACCGAACACAACGACTCCAGGCTTACAGAAAGCCAGGGAATGTCTCAGGGTATTGAGCATGACAGACAAGGATCGTAAGGCATACGAAAGATACCTTTACAACAAAGTCTATGAGGAAGACGTGGTGGAGACTGCCCGTGAGGACGGCTGGTTTGAAGGCTACGACGAAGGAGAGGCTATTGGTGAAGCCAAAGGTGAAGCCAAAGGAAGAAACGAAGGAAGAAACGAAGCCATCCTTGAAATCGTCCAAAAAATGCAAGCAGAAGGGGTGAATCCTGAAACCATTTTCCGACTTACCGGCTATTCGGAATAATCATTTGCAACAAAATAATAATCAAACCTTTGTTGATGAGAGTGAAAAATGTCTAATTTTGCAGCGTTTTAAAGAATCATTCACTCTAAATCAAATAAAGAAATGGCTTTTAACCTCAGAAACAGAAACTTCCTGAAGTTGTTGGACTTCACTCCGGAAGAGATCAAGTTTTTCCTGAAACTTGCCGCCGACCTTAAGGCCGCCAAGTATGCAGGTACCGAACAACCCCGCCTCACGGGCAAGAACATTGCCCTCATCTTCGAAAAGACCTCGACCCGCACCCGCTGCGCTTTCGAGGTTGGCGCCAAAGACCAAGGTGCCCACGTGACCTACCTCGGTCCCACCGGTAGTCAGATCGGCATCAAGGAGAGCATGAAAGACACCGCCCGCGTGCTGGGTCGCATGTTCGACGGCATCGAGTATCGTGGCTTCGATCAAGCCACCGTCGAGGAACTTGCCAAATACGCCGGCGTCCCCGTGTGGAACGGTCTTACCGCCGAAGCTCACCCCACTCAGATCCTTGCCGACTTCCTCACCATTCAGGAGCATACCGACAAGCCCCTCAACCAGGTGAAGTTCGCCTATATCGGTGATGCCCGCTACAATATGGGTAACAGCCTGATGGTTGGTGGCGTGAAGATGGGTATGGACATCCGCATTATTGCCCCCAAGAAACTTCAACCTGCCAAAGATCTTGTCAAGAAGTGCCAGGAGATCGCCAAAGAGACCGGAGCCAAACTCACCATCACCGACGATGTGGAGAAGGGCGTGAAGGGTCTTGACTTCATCTACACCGACATCTGGGTGTCAATGGGCGAGCCCGACAGCGTGTGGAAAGAGCGCATCAAGATGCTGATGCCCTACCAAGTCAACGCAGACCTGATGAAGAAGACCGGCAATCCCAAGTGCAAATTCATGCACTGCCTGCCTTCGTACCACAACCTTGAGACCAAAGCTGGCCGCGATGTTTACGAGAAGTTCGGCTTGAATGGCATCGAAGTCACCGAGGACGTGTTCGAGAGTGAGAACAGCATCGTCTTCGACGAAGCCGAAAACCGCATGCACACCATCAAGGCTGTGATGGTCGCTACATTGGGCGACTAAAAAGTGACAATACGGTGCGAGTGAATATTCATCGCATCGTCGATCACACGCAGAATGTAAATGCCTGCCGCGAGCGAGGTGACATCCAATTGGATCACCGACTCGTGGCAGGTTTTATTTAATACCCGTTGTCCCATCATGTTGAAAACCTCAACCTGCCTCATCGGAACGCCTTGTATCGTGAGGGTTTCGTTAACAGGATTGGGATAAACCGCCAAGCTTGGTCTGACAACATCGTCCACACCACTGGAAATCAGTCCGGCCAACGTGGCCACCAAACCTAAATTCAACTCGGTGAAACGTTTCACCTGATCCATGTTGTTGACACTCACACCAAGAACGTCATCGGGAGTATGGATATAAGGTGAGCTGAAATGTGTGTCCTCGAAAGTTTGAATGGATGCATAACCGTTGCGGTTGAACGAGGAAAAGTCGCTGTCGCCCCACGTTAGCCACGATTGCCATATAGGCATCTCGGGAAAATACACCTGACTGAAGCTGTTTACATAATAGGCCAGGGTCGAGTCCTGTGTGGTGTACAGCAGATTGACGTGAATATCAGCGTCTTCCCTGAGATAGCCGATCATATCGAGGTTGAAATAAGCCACAATGTCGATCAACTCCTCAGCACAATCCCTGGCGAAGGCATCACTGCCAATCAAACCCGCTTCTTCGGCTGCCCAGCCACAATAGATGATGGAACGCTCAAAGGTACAAGCGCTGAGCAATCGGGCCGTTTCAAGGATACCTGCCGAACCCGAGGCATTGTCGTCGGCTCCTGGAGCACGCAGGGAATCGGGGTTGCCTGGATTGTTGTTGTAAGAGTCGTAATGTGCCCCGAACACCACATATTCGTCAGGGTAAAACGTACCCCTTTGAACGGCAATGACGTTGTCGGAAGTCTCACGCAACGTGTCATGATAAACGAACTGGAAATCATGCAGAAACACCGTATCGAAACCCATGCTTACAAACTGGTCGTAAAACCAATCCTGTGCTTCGTACACCATCCGGCTGTCCCACCGGCGGGTATGGTACGACTGCAAATGATCGATCACGGCATAAAGGCTGTCCTTTGAAACCTGGTCCATCAGCTGCCTGATCAAGGGGTTTTCTTCCTGAACGGTAGGGTAGGTGTGTTCAAACAAATGCGGAACTTGTGCTTGCGCCGTCATAACGGCCATCATTCCAAACAATAAAAATGCTATCCTTTTCATAAACCTTTGACATGCGGTTTTCCCGCAACGAAATCTTTTAAGTAAAACGGCTCAAAATAAGCCACATCAACGAAATCATTCGCTACCAAAGCCTGAGCCGAAAGCGAAGCCATAAACGCAGCGGAAGGCGCAAAGCCCTCCACGACTTGAATCTTGGGATTGTCCTTAAACAACTCCTTAAGTTTGGGTGCACCGTCACCGAAAAGCCACACTTGGGTAGGTGAGAGGTGAGAGGTGAGACGAATCGTCGAAAACTACGGCATCAGTGTCCTTAATCCGATTCAACGAAGCATCAAACACAGCACAATACGCCTCCATTCGGCGAGCATCAATCATCGGGACAAGTAAATCACCGGGTTGCAGCTCAGTGCCCAATTTTTCACACATCCCGTAAGCCATAGCGTGTAGTGTATCGACCGCCATCAAAGGCAATCCAGCGGCATAGCAAACTCCTTTGGCCGTGCTCACACCGATGCGCAAACCCGTGTAGGAACCGGGGCCCTTGCTCACCGCCACGGCATCCAGTTGACTGTAGCCAATACCCACTTCATCAAGCACCTCCTTGATGAAAATCGTGATCTTCTCCGAATGGGCGTTTTGGCCTTTACATTCACGCAAAGCCAAGGTTTTCGATCCGTCGTTGATGGCCACTGAACAAACGGGCGTGGCTGTTTCAAGGCAAAGTATCATTTTTGATTATTTTTTTGCAAAAATAAGAATTTTTGTATTTTTGTAGATTCTAAAATGGAGTAATATGCGAATTTTAGTCACAGGAGGAGCAGGTTACATTGGATCCCATACCTTGGTGGAGCTCACCAAGGCGGGACACGAAACGGTAGTTGTCGACAACCTCTCCAACTCCAATCCTACCTCGTTGAAGAGGGTGGAAGAGCTCATTGGTAAAAAGATTCCATTCCACGAAGTGGACATCCGCGACCGCGAAGGGCTCAACCGAGTGATGGATCAATACCATTTTGACGCATGTATCCATTTCGCCGGACTGAAGGCGGTGGGCGAGAGCGTGGAAAAACCTTGGGAATACTATGAGAACAACATCGGCGGCACCCTTGTGCTGTTGGATGTCATGCGCCAGCACGGCTGCAAGAACATCATCTTCTCGTCATCGGCCACTGTGTATGGCGATCCAGCCATCATCCCGATTACAGAGGAATGTCCGAAGGGCCACTGCACCAACCCTTACGGCCAGACCAAGAGCATGCTGGAAGAGATCATGATGGACATGCAGAAGGCCGACAAGGAATGGAACATCGTGCTGCTGCGCTATTTCAACCCCATCGGCGCCCATCCGAGCGGCAGAATAGGAGAGAACCCCAACGGCATCCCCAACAACCTGATGCCATACGTCACCCAAGTGGCCGTGGGCAAACGTCCCGAGCTCGGCGTATTCGGCAACGACTATCCTACTCCTGATGGCACCGGCGTCCGCGATTATATCCACGTGGTCGACCTGGCCCGTGGTCACGTGGCTGCCCTGCAAGCCATAGAGAGAAAATGCGGCATTGCCATCTATAATCTCGGCACGGGGCAAGGCTATTCGGTGCTCCAGCTGGTGCAAACCTTCGAAAAAGTCAACAACATCAAGATTCCATATAGCATCAAACCCAGAAGGGCAGGCGACATCGCCACCTGTTATTCCGATCCCGCAAAGGCAGAGAAGGAACTCGGGTGGAAAGCCCAGTACGGCCTGGAAGAGATGTGTCGCGACTCATGGAACTGGCAAAAGAACAATCCTAACGGCTATTGAACCATGGGTACCAAAATACTTTCCATTGTCAAACCCGGAGACCGCTACAACGGTGTGATCAGTCCTTTTCCGTAATTGTAACGGATTGGGGTTTATTAACTTTTTTAATCACTAGAAAAATTTCACAATGGATAAAGTAACATTATTACCTTACGATAGGATCTACAAAAACTTCATCGATGAGAAGTATCTCCACGATGGACATGATGAGTATTACTATCGTAACCAACAAGTAAAACATCCGGCTTCGGGTTGGCGTCACCTTCATTCCGACGAAATCGAGAAGCTGGTGAAAAACAGCAATACGGCTACCAACTGGGATGAGATCATGGTGACCGACGAGTTCGATACCAGCATGATCCGCAACAACCATTTCTTTGGGTTGTGCCGTATCGGAAGCGTGACCAACGAGATCCTCCAATACCATGATCTTCGCGTTCCGGTGGGCATCACCAACAGCAGCATCATCTCGTGCGACATCGGCGACAATGTGGCCATCCACGATGTGCATTACATGGCCAACTACATCATCGGCGACAAGTGCATCCTCTTCAATATCCAGGAGATCAGCACCACCGACCACTCCAAGTTCGGCAACGGCATCATCAAGGAAGGCGAGCCTGAGGACGTGCGTGTGTGGCTGGAAGTGATGAACGAAAACGGTGGTCGCCAGATCCTGCCTTTCGACGGCATGATCACCGCCGACGCCTACCTGTGGGCGAAATACGTCGACGATAAGCCGCTGCAACAGCGCCTGTTCGACATCACCAACGCCGCCTTCGACAAGCACCGCGGCTATTATGGCACCATCGGCGAATCCTCGGTCATCAAGAACTGCTGGATCCTGAAGGATGCCAAGATCGGTCCACACTGCTACATCAAAGGTGCCAGCAAGCTCAAGAATGTCACCATCAACTCCTCCGAGGAAGAGCCATCGCAGATCGGCGAGGGTGTCATTCTGGTCAACGGCATCACCGGCTACGGTTGCCATATCTTCTACTCGGTAGTGGCCACCCGTTTTGTGCTGGGCGACAACTGCAACCTCAAATACGGCGCCCGCTTGATCTATTCCGTGTTGGGCGACAACTCCACCATTTCGTGCTGCGAAGTCTTGAACAACCTGATCTTCCCGTCGCACGAACAGCATCACAACAACTCATTCCTGATATCCGCCTGCGTGATGGGCCAGAGCAACATGGCCGCCGGCGCCACTTTGGGTTCCAACCACAACAGCCGCGCCACCGACGGCGAGATCGTGGCCAGCCGTGGCTTCTGGCCGGGACTGTGCTCCAGCATCAAGCACTCGTCGAAGTTCGCCTCCTTCACACTGCTGTCGAAGGCCGACTATCCCAACGAGATGAACATCATGCTGCCGTTCTGCCTGGTCAACAACAACACAAAGACCAACGAGCTGGAGATCATGCCCGCTTACTGGTGGATGTACAACATGTTCGCCATTGCGCGCAACACCTCGAAGTACCAGAAACGCGACACCCGTAAGCGCAAGATCCAGAACATCGAGTTTGACACCTACGCTCCCGACACCATGGAGGAGACCATCGAGGCCCGCAAGCTGCTTGAAGTTTGGGTGGCCAAGGCTTATCTCCGCTCCAAGGGCGAGAACCCCGACACTTACGAGTACTATGACCTGAGAGCCATTGGCAAGAACCTGCTCGACAAAGAGCCGGAAACCTGCAAGAATTTGGAAGTGTTCGGCGAGAACATCGAGAAAAGCAAGCGCAAGGTGCGCATCTTGAAGGCTTACCAGGCCTATCACGCCTACGGCGACATGATCATCTATTACGCCGTGAAGAACATACTTCATTACTTCGAAAACCACGAAGATGCCAGCATCGAAACCCTGTGCCAGATGATGAAGGGTAAGCGCCTCCGCAAATGGATCAACCTGGGCGGCCAGACCATGCCTGAGGAAGATGTTGACCAACTTCGCGAGGATATCCGCAACGGCGTGCTCAACAGCTGGCAAGAGATCCATGAGCGTTACAACGAGCTTTGGAAACGCTATCGCATGGAGAAACTCCGTCACGCCTACTTCTCGCTGATGTTCCTCTACAAGGACGAGACCGACGTGCTGACTCATGAGATGTGGAACGAATGTCTGGACAAGGCCATCCAAATCCAACAGTTCATCTGCAACCAAGTGTTTGAGTCGCGCAAGAAGGACTACGACAACCCCATCCGTAGCGCTACATTCCGCAATGAAGAGGAAAAAATCGCCGTGGTGGGCAAGATCGAAGACGTTTCCTTCGTTAAACAAATCAAAAAAGAAACCGAGGAGTTTATCTCCTCCATCAATAAAATCAAAAATTCTTAATTCTGAATTCTAAATTCTAAATTCTTAAAAATATGAGAGTAATTATTGAACCGAATTATGACAAAATGTCCCGTTGGGCAGCCAACCACATTGTTGAACGCATCAATGCCTTCAAGCCGACAGCCAAGAAACCCTTCATCCTTGGTTTGCCCACGGGTTCCACGCCTATTGGCACCTACAAGGAGCTGGTGAAGCTTTACAAGAAAGGTGCGGTCTCCTTCAAGAACGTGGTGACCTTCAACATGGACGAATATGTGCAGATCCCCGAAGAACATCCCGAGAGCTACCATAGCTTCATGTGGAACAACTTCTTCAAGCACATCGACATCAAGAAGGAAAACGTCAACATCCTGAACGGCAACGCCAAGGATCTCGAGGCAGAGTGCGCCCGTTATGAGGAAAAGATCAAGAGCTACGGCGGCATCGACTTGTTCATGGGCGGCATTGGTCCTGATGGCCACATCGCCTTCAACGAGCCCGGCAGCTCCCTGACTTCACGCACCCGTGTAAAGAGCCTGACCACCGACACCATCATCGCCAATTCACGTTTCTTTGAGAACGACATCAACAAGGTGCCGAAGACCGCTCTGACCGTGGGCGTTGGCACCGTGATGGACAGCTGCGAGGTGATGATCCTGGCCAACGGACACAACAAGGCCCGCGCACTGGCCCACGCCATCGAAGGCGGTGTTAGCCAGATGTGGACCGTCAGCGTGCTGCAGATGCATCCCAAAGGCATTATCGTTTGCGACGACGCCGCTTGCGACGAGATGACTTACGGCACGGTGAAATATTTCAAAGACATCGAAAAGAGCAATCTTTAATGAAGAATTTCTCTATCATAGGCGTGGGGGGCTACATAGCCCCCCGCCATTTGAAAGCCATCAAGGACACGGGTAACGTGCTGGTCTCTGCCTACGACAAAAACGACAGCGTGGGTATCATGGACAGCTATTTCCCGAATGCCGCTTTTTTCACTGAACAGGAATTGTTCGACCGACACAACACCAAGCTCAAGGATAGGGGCGAACAGATCGATTATATCAGCATCTGCACCCCGAACTACCTGCATGACGCTCATACTCGCTATGGCCTGCGCCTCGGCGCCGACGTCATCTGCGAGAAACCTCTCGTGCTCAACCCTTGGAACATCGACGCACTGCATCGCGTCGAAGAACGTACCGGCCACAAGGCCTACACCATACTGCAACTCCGCCTTCATGAAAAAATCGCCGCACTGAAGAAAAAAGTGGAGGAGGGACCCAAAGACAAGATCTACGACATCGACCTGACCTACATCACCGCGCGAGGTAATTGGTACTACGCCTCCTGGAAAGGCAACGTCAACAAAAGCGGCGGCATCGCCACCAATATCGGCGTGCATTTTTACGACATGCTGAGCTGGATTTTCGGTGATGTGAAAAAGAACATCGTCCACGTGATTTCGCACGACCGCGTGGCCGGATACCTCGAGCTCAAAAGAGCTCGCGTGCGTTATTTTCTCAGCATCAACGCCGATACCCTGCCAGCCAACGCCGTGGAAGGCGAAAAACGAACCTACCGCACTTTGAGCATCGACGGTGAAGAGTTCGAATTCAGCCAAGGCTTCACCGAGCTGCATACCAAGAGTTATGAAGAGATTCTGGCTGGCCGCGGCTTCGACATGGAAGAAGCCCGCAACTGCATCAACATCGTGTATGAAATCCGCAATGCCACTCCCGTCGGACTGGTGGGCGACTATCATCCCTTGGCAAGACTTGAATGTGTTCCCCATCCATTCGGATGGACATAATATATTGACCCTATATGAACAACTACTGCATCATCATGGCTGGCGGCATTGGAAGCCGTTTCTGGCCCCTCAGCAAAGACAGCTATCCCAAGCAGTTTTTAGATATTTTAGGTACGGGTAAAAGCTTTATCCGCAGCACCTACGAGCGTTTCAGCCCCGTCATCCCCGACGAGAACTTCCTCGTGGTGACCAACAAAAACTACAAGCATTTGGTGCTGGAACAGCTGCCCATGCTGAAACCCGACCAAGTGCTTTGTGAGCCCGCCCGACGCAACACAGCGCCTTGCATCGCCTACGCCGCCTACCGTATCCAAAGCCAGTGCAGCAATGCCAACATCGTAGTCACCCCAGCCGACCATCTGGTCACCAATGAGCGTGAGTTTGAACGCATCATCCGCCTTGGTTTCGATTTCCTAGCCAAGCAGCCCCAAGCCCTGATGACCATTGGTATCAAGCCATCAAGGCCCGAGACGGGTTTTGGCTATATCCAGGTGAAGAAGACAGAAGACGGAAGACAGAAGGCAGAAATGGAGAAGGTGACTTGTTTCAAAGAGAAGCCTGATTATGACACCGCGGTGAGATTCCTAGCCGAAGGCAATTATTTCTGGAACTCAGGCATCTTCCTCTGGACGCTAAATGGCATCATGAACGCCTTTAAGCGCGACCTTC
>JAGCPG010000145.1 GCA_017645245.1 Bacteroidales bacterium | reverse complement strand
TTGTACATCTGCGTGCTTCGTGAGGTCATTACCACTCCATCGCGCATCCCGTGGAAGATATGGATGGGAATGTCTTTCATGGCCTCGGCGTAGGCGGGGTCGCCGCCGCCGCAGATGGCGATGGCCGCCGCGAAGCGTTGCTGTTGCCGCTGCAAGGCATCCCAAACGCCAAAGCCACCCATGGAAATGCCGCAGATGGATACCCGTGTCGCATCCACGATGCCTTGGTTGATGAGGCTGTCCGTCAAAGCCAGCACGCCATGCAACTCCGTGGTCGGCTCAGGTTCCATCCGGTGTTCAGGCAGACTCCAGTCGGTGTTGACCCATCGTTTTCCCTTTGGGCATTGTGGCACCATCAAAAGGAAAGGATAATTATTCGTAATGGTGTCGTCAAGGAAATAGCGGACGCAATGGGTCAATTGCGCGTGATTGTCGTTACCGCGTTCTCCGGCGCCGTGCAAAAAGATGACCAGGGGAAGGGCTTCGTTTGTTGTATCGGCCTTCTGTGAACGATAAAGCCGATAGGGGAGGGTGTCGTTGCCTTCGATGTGAACGTGGGCCTCGAACAGGTTTGTGTTGGGCTGTTGAGCCGGTGAGAGCAGGGATAGGAGGCAAAGGCTGAAGAGAAGATATGTGATGAGAGGGGTTTTCATTTCTTTGGGTTGTCATCGTTTTCCTCCAGCCACCGGTGCTGCTCCCTGGCCCACAGGGAGCTGGAGGCATGGTTTGATGCTTGTTTTGTTGAAGCAAAAATAGGGAAAAAGTGTTTTATGCTGGAAAATAATCGTTCGCCTTGCTTGCATGTTCAAAAAAGTAGTATTTTTGCAAAGTCTCGTTATAACGATAGTTTATGGAAAGCGTCACATTATATCACGGCTCAACCAAGGTCATCGAAAAGCCTGTTTTAGGTCTAGGGAATCCGAAAAACGATTACGGATTAGGATTTTATTGCACTGAAAACCTGGAACTTGCAAAGGAATGGGCCAGTACGGAACGCAGCGACGGATTTGCCAACAGCTATGAAATCGACTTTGAGGGATTAAACATCCTTTATTTGAACAAAGCACCCTATCATATTCTAAACTGGCTTTCGATTTTGCTGCAAAACAGGACTTTTGTAATTTCACAAGGGCTGCCATCTGAAGCAAAGGCCTATCTGTTGGACAACTTCCTACCTGAAAATAAGCATTATGACCTTGTTATTGGCTATCGTGCTGATGACTCCTATTTCTCTTTTGCCAATGCCTTTCTCAACAACACCATTTCACTGGAGCAGTTGCGCAAGGCGATGTTCTTGGGAAAGTTGGGCGAACAAGTCGTGTTGAAAAGCGAAGAGGCATTTTCTGGCCTTGTATTCAAAGAGAGCATTCCCGTCGACAGCAGCCTATACTATCCCAAACGGCAAGCTCGTGACCGCCAGGCCAGGGAAGATTTCCAGAATGAAAAAGCGGTGGTTTCACCAGCCGATGCCGTCTATATGATTGATATTCTCAGACAAAAATGGACCAATGAAGACCCACGCCTACAATAATTTATACCTTGAGGATGCTATGAACAACCTCGGCACCATGCTCGACTGCGCTGTCCATGCTGTGCAGTGCGACCTGTTGGTCTTTTACGAGATGTTCCTTTTCAGCGGTGTTGCCTCACAGATGGAAGCGGGTAATCCCCGTTACCTCTCGGGTATGTCAGGGATGGAATTGATGCAGCTGGTCTTGGAGAAGTCTTCGGACAAAACCCTACCCATCATGAATTATGTGCCCTTTGACCGCACACCCGATTATTGGGCTGGCTGGGCTTTAGCCTATTACCAATGGTATAGCGCATATTCGTTTTCTTTCATTCAAAGAAACGGTTTGAGCATCAGCACTGTTCTTTCGCTTTATCCCACCTTACACGAAGCCGACCTCTCCAAGTTCGTACAAACCGCAGATGCGCTGATCCAACAACATTTAGACACCCGAAAGAGCAGGCTGAAAACAATCCGGAAACAATCCCGTTTCACCCAAAAGGAACTGGCCGAACTCTCTGGTGTCACCCTTCGCATGATTCAAGCCTACGAACAGGGCGACCAAGACATATTGAAAGCTGAAGCGCAAACGGTTTTTGCCTTGGCCAGGGTGCTGGGGTGTGCGCCTGAGGTGATTTGTGGGTGAAACCATACTGCGGTATAGAGCAGGCCCCGAAAGGCATGTCATCCCCACGCTGGCTTGTGCGGATGCATGGGATCTATGCTTTTTGGAGCCGTACATTGTATTATTAAAACCCGAAACTGCGTATCGTGGTGTGTTAGGATCGTCCCTTTGGGACTTTGCTTCTGCACGCGCTTTGCGTCATCGCGAGGAACTAATTGATTCAATTCATCAATCTGAACGACTGCATTCACTTAATTATTACATTCGCCTTTAATACCAACTCAGGAAGCAATACGGCGGTTTCTTCGGTATCTTCCATTCCTTTCCATGCCACGATGAAATTCACCTTGGCGGAATTCACAAAATATCCCTTTTTGCCCCAACTCTGTAGTTCCTCGCGCATTTTGTTCGAAATGAACGCTACACCTTCTCCCGATGGCAGACGCAAATAACCATTGTCAAAGCAAAGTGGCTGCCCGCTGCGCAACTGCAAAATCTGTTTCTTCTTGCCCTTGAAATAATCCAAAAACACGTCCTTATGGGTTAATTGCAAAGTGATTTCCTCGGGAAGCGGATATTGGGTTGAGTCAAATCTGCGCGTAACGCCATCTGATGAAATCGTGTTGAAAATCTGGGTATTGCAATGAATGAAAAGCCGTTGCTTGGCACGGGTCATACCTACATAGAGTTTGCGGATTTGTTCATCGGTATCCGCTTGCTCACCATCCAAAAGCATATAAACTGTGTCAAATTCCCGACCTTTGGCTTTGTGAATCGTGGAAACAAAAACGGTTTGATGGTCATTGCCGCAAAAATCCTCCAAATTCGATTCAATAGCAAACTCCATCAAGTCACTGCGGTATTTGGTACGGTTGGTCTTTTCAAAAACGTCGAAAAACGCCTTGACATAGTCCAAACAGGTACTCGTTTCGTAACATGACAAGGTCTTTTGTTTGGCTTCCGACCATCGCTCCTCACTGATAACGGGCGATTCCAACCCTTGGTTGATGAGTTTGAGGAAATAACGGACTTCAGCCAAATTAGAGAATCGGAAGCCTTCTGTGGACTGGATGAGTTTGGCACGAATACCTTTTTTCATCAGCAGGCCGACAATCCACGCTGCCTCTTCGTTTTTATTGGTCAAGACGCAGGCACGCTCATTGCGATAGGTCGCCAGCACTTGCTTGACTAAGGGAATCTCCAAATGCTCGGATTCGTATTGGGTGATTTGCACTATTCCCGTTTCTTTTGGGACGGCAACACAGAGCAAAGTCTTCATCCTGTGATGAATGCGCTTCGCAAATTCGTTGGCAAAACTAACAATTTGCTTGGCACTGCGATAATTCTCGGTCATCTCGTATTTCGTGGCCTGCATTTCATCGATAAAAGCCTGCATATATTGGCTGTCTGAGCCACGGAACTGGTAGATATTCTGGTCGTCGTCGCCCACAGCAATTACACGCATTTCCTCATTGTTGTTCATCAATGCCCGAACCAAAGCAAATTCGTCTTTATCCATGTCTTGCGCCTCATCAATGACAAGAACGGCCTTGTTAATGCGCCCTTGCTCGGCCTCGCCGCGTTCAATCATCTCGGCGGCACGGCGCACCACGTCTTCGGCTTCTTCAAGATTGCCGATTCTGCCTAAAAGGTCGAAACTGAACGCATGGAAAGTCTTGATTTCCACAAAACTCGCTGCATTCCCAATCAAGTCTATAAGCCGTTGCTTGAATTCCGTGGCTGCGGCTCGTGAGAAAGTAAGCATCAGCAGCTGTTCATGCTTGACATCCTCCAACAACAACAACGAAGCCAGCTTGTGTACCAAAACCCTTGTCTTACCACTGCCAGGACCAGCCGCCACAACGATATATTTAGATTGCTTGTCGTCGATGATGCTGCGTTGCTTCTCCGAAAGCGTTCCGAACAATTTCCGATATTTGTCAGGGGTGATGTTCCGCTCGATTTCTTCAAGTCGTTCTCCTTTGAAATATTTGGAAATGAACCGCTTATAGTCCATTTGGAAATAGTCTTGCACGTACTGCAAAGCCGCATTGTAATCCCGCACCATCATGTTGGCATACTCGCCTACGATATGAATCTGCTGGCGTTTCTGTTTGTAAAACTCATCCAGCATCCGATAATCTTCCAACTTGTAACGGTACTTCATTTCTTTCAGCCGATGCACTTCCATGGCGTTGTAAATCACCAAGAAACCACCTTCCAACCGCAACGCCCCAATTTTTGAAAGATACAACAAAGCATCCTCAATCTCCTCAATATGGTATTTTTCTTGTGGTTGGAACAAGACGCTGCTTTGGTGGGCTTCCAAGTCTTTTAGCAAAGCGATAACAGAAAATTGAACGATGCTCCCAGTATTATCCGCTGAATGTGGATTGGCCAAAGCCGAAGCATAAAGCCTGTCGATGATGAAACGGCAAATGTCGTGTCGGCGTTGACATTTTTGCAGCGTCTTTTCCACATCTTGGCACAACATGGCATGAACCATCCCATTATAGGCATTCTCCTTTTTTTTAATGTAAGACTTCACCGAAAGATAATATAGTAAAGTCTTGATTTTCTTTATCGAAGACACGATTTTCGCCTCGGTTGCCTTCTCATTGATTTCCTTGAAGGAGAAATCCATTCCCTCATTCGCTAAAGTGTTGAATATAAATAATTCCAGTTTGGCGAATTGTTCAAAAACCTGCTTAGTGCGGTTCTCGGAATGTTCAATGTAAGCCGACATATCCTTCGAATCAGCCAAGATGCCTTCTTGACGCATTTGGTTGACCGTATTGATGACCGTTTCTTTGCTCATACCCAAACGGTCTGCAAGGTAATCCACGCGCGATTCGGCATCGTCATCAAGGGCAGTTGCGCGGCTCTTACTCGAAATGAGCGACTTGATGATACGGACTGCATTTTGCTTTTCCTTGTCGTCAAGGAACAATCGCGAATTGTTGATTCGTTTGTGCGCCTCATCCATGTTTTTCACCATGATTCCCGTAGCAAAGACATGGGGAACATTGTTGCCTCGACTGACATAACCCGCTTCTTCAAGCGCGGCGATGGCTGTACGTACTCGAGTCTCAATATCGGGCACCTCGTCATTCCAACCAGCTTGACGGGCAATCTCCAACGCCGAACAAGAAATGTGTTTCCTTTGTTTGGTGAAACTCTTGATGGCCGACCAGACTTGCTGTATCTCACTGATACTTACCTTGGTTTGGTTCAGCAGAATGAAATGCTTGTCCAAATCATGGTCGCTGTAAAGCACATAGCATTTGGCGGCGGTTTTAGGATCGCGTCCAGCACGACCTGCTTCCTGCACATAGTTTTCCAATGAGTCGGAGATGTCGTAATGAATTACCATACCAACATCTTTCTTGTCCACGCCCATACCAAAAGCCGAAGTGGCCACCATAGCGTGTACCCGATTGGAAATAAAGTCGTTTTGATTGGCAATCTTTTCGTTGGCCTCCATCTTGCCGTTGAAAGGCAAAGCATCAATGCCGTCTGAGGTCAGTTTTTGTGCCAACTCTCTAGTCTTCCGTGTACGCGAAACATAAATGATGGTTGGGCACGGATTTCCCATCATCAGACTGCGCAATGTGTTGTATTTTTCCTCTTCCGTTTCGGCATAGATGACCGAATATTGAAGGTTCTTTCGAGCTGAAGATGAGGCAAAAAGCTCTAAGTCCAAACCCAACTTTCGCTTGAAATAATCACGGATGTCAGTGATGACCTTTTGCTTGGCTGTAGCCGTGAAACAGGAAACGGGAATAGGTTCAGACAACCGCTTTTTCTCTTGCAAGTTGTGGATGAAATCGCCGATGTAAAGGTAATCGACCCTGAAATCCTGTCCCCACGAAGAAAAGCAATGAGCTTCGTCGATAACAAAACGCACCACATTGCGTGACAACAACAACTTTTCAATGGTCTTTGAGCGAAGCATTTCGGGCGCAATATAAAGCAAAGTGGCACTACCATTGGCTACCCTGTCGAAAGCCTCGGCGCGACTGACGGGGTCAAGCAGTCCGTTGATGGTGACCGCGTCGGTGATGCCTTGCTCGGCAAGATTATCGACTTGGTCTTTCATCAACGACTGCAAGGGCGAAATGACCACAGTAAGACCATGCACGGCTCTACCAGAAAGAATGGCGGGCAGTTGGAAGGTAAGCGACTTGCCGCCACCCGTTGGAAAAATGGCCAGCAGCGACTCCCCATTGACTGCGGCCTGCACACTCTTCTCCTGCAACGGCTCTCCATCATAGGTACGGAATGCTTCAAAGCCAAAGACATCCTTCAAACCCTTGTGAATGTTCAAATTGCTTTCGCAATGCTCGCAATGGCTGTCGTGACATGGCGTGCTGCACAGCATCTTTAAGACATTCTCGATTTCCGGAAAATGATGCAACAACCAAGGTGGAGTAACGGAATAATTGTCGCCTGTGGAAATCAATGCCAAAGCGTAAGCCAACTCAACGGGATGTTCCTTGACCAATATTTCAATTGGACTATGAGTACAAATCTTTCCATGGAAGGCCCTCAATATCAGAGAGTCAAGTTGCTCTTCGTCGGAGTGGAATTGCAGATAATCGAAAAAGAACAAAAACTCCTCTAATTGATGTAACAGCCCATAATAAATGATCTGTAACTCTTGCGGCAAGGCACGGAAAGCGTTCACCTCGTCATAAAACAAGTCACGAGCTTTCAAACAGTCATTGAGCGGATTGTTCATTTCCTCGGTCTGCAACTTGTCGTCTTTCAGCAACTTGTGATAAGGTCTTTTGGGGAACAAAAGCGGGGAGAGAAAAAGCGTGTCAATGGGTTTCTTTTCGCCAATTCGCTCAATTTCAGCTAGATATTTCAAATCATGTTGAATGATATTATGCCCGCACAAAAACTCGACATCAGATATAAAGCGTGCAAAATCCTGTTTCGATGCGGAATGAAACTCCTCTCCAGATTCCTTAACAGCCCCAAAATCGTGTGCTTTTTTGTCTTGCAAGCCTACTTCTACATCTATAAACGCCATGCCCGACAAATGTTTTCGGTTGGGAAACAAGCCGTTGCGGATGGTGTCGATGTAGTCGGACAAACTTGGCATAAAGGTATATCTCTAATTCGGATTGCAAAAATAGTCAAATTCTCATTCCTCCAACTTCTTCTTCCTCTCAACCTATAATAATCCAACACATAAACGGGGAATGCACTTTAATATCTTTTTTATTTTTCGTTGTATATTATTGTATATTATTATATCCGTTGATTTCCAATTAATCGGGTTTCAACGTGCTTATTTGGCAGCACAATTAAATAAAACAAAAAAAAGGTGCAACCCTTTCGGATCGCACCTTTTGAAATGTTTTAATTCCAGAGGTTTATTTTACCTCCTCAAAGTCAGCGTCGGTAACGTTGTCGTCGCCCTTGTTGCCGTTGTTCTGGCCGGGGTTGCCGCCTTGGAAGCCGCCGCCCATGTTGTTCGGGTCGAAGCCGCCTTGAGGGCCGCCCTGGGCGCCACCGGCGTTGCGGTACATTTCCTCAGAGGCTTTCTGCCAGATGGCGTTCATCTCGTTCATGGCGGTGTCGATGCCGTTGATGTCCTTAGCCTCGTGAGCGGTCTTCAGTTTGGCGAGGGCAGCTTCGATCTCCGACTTCTTATCGGCCGGGAGCTTGTCGCCGTATTCCTTCAGCTGCTTCTCGGTCTGGAAGATCACACTGTCGGCTTGGTTGAGCTTGTCAATACGCTCACGCTCCTTCTTGTCGGCTTCGGCGTTGGCTGCAGCTTCGTTCTTCATGCGCTCGATCTCGGCGTCGGTCAGACCTGATGAAGCCTCAATACGGATGCTCTGGGTCTTGCCCGTGGCCTTGTCCTTGGCGCTCACGTTCAGGATGCCGTTGGAGTCGATGTCGAAGGTGACTTCGATTTGCGGGACACCACGCGGCGCTGGCGGGATGCTGTCGAGGATGAAACGGCCGATGGTCTTGTTCTGGTTGGCCATGGGACGCTCGCCTTGCAACACGTGAATCTCAACGCTGGGTTGATTGTCGACAGCGGTGGAGAACACCTCCGACTTCTTGGTCGGAATGGTCGTGTTGCTCTCGATGAGCTTGGTCATCACGCCGCCGAGGGTCTCGATACCCAGTGACAGAGGCGTAACGTCAAGCAGCAGCACGTCCTTCACCTCGCCAGTCAACACGCCGCCCTGGATGGAGGCGCCGATGGCGACCACCTCGTCGGGGTTGACGCCCTTTGAAGGTTCCTTCTTGAAGAAGTCGCGGACGATGTTCTGGATGGCAGGAATACGGGTGGAACCGCCCACCAAAATCACTTCGTCGATATCGTTGACGCTCATGCCGGCATCCTCCAAAGCCTTACGGCAAGGCTCGATGGTGGCATGGATCAGATGGTCGGCCAGCTGTTCGAACTTGGCGCGGCTCAAGGTGCGGACCAGGTGCTGCGGGATGCCGTTGACAGGCATGATGTAAGGCAGGTTGATCTCGGTCTCGCTCGAGGAGCTCAACTCGATCTTGGCCTTCTCGGCTGCTTCCTTCAGACGTTGCAAGGCCATCGGGTCCTTACGAAGGTCGATGCCGCTGTTGTCCTTCATGAACTCCTCAGCCAGCCAGTTGATGATGACCTCGTCGAAGTCGTCGCCGCCGAGGTGGGTGTTACCGTTGGTGGACTTCACCTCGAACACGCCGTCGCCGAGTTCCAGGATGGAGATATCGAAGGTACCGCCACCGAGGTCGTACACAGCGACTTTGGCATCGCTCTTCTTCTTATCCAGACCGTAAGCCAAAGCGGCTGCGGTAGGTTCGTTTACGATACGGCGGACCTTCAGACCGGCGATTTCACCGGCTTCCTTTGTAGCCTGACGTTGTGAGTCGCTGAAGTAAGCAGGCACGGTGATGACGGCTTCGGTGACCGTCTGGCCGAGGTAATCTTCAGCAGTCTTCTTCATCTTCTGAAGCACCATGGCGGAGATTTCCTGCGGGGTGTAGGTCTTGCCGTCGATGTCGATACGCGGGGTGTTGTTGGGGCCCTGGACGACCTTGTAAGGCACACGCTTCATCTCAGCGCCTACTTTGTCGTAGGTTTCGCCCATGAAACGCTTGATGGAGTAGATGGTGCGTTGCGGGTTGGTGATGGCCTGACGTTTTGCAGGTTCGCCGACCTTACGCTCGCCGTTGTCGGTGAAGGCGACAACCGAAGGGGTGGTGCGGTGGCCTTCGCTGTTGGCGATGACGACCGGTTCGCTGCCTTCCATGACGGAAACGCATGAGTTGGTGGTTCCTAAATCGATACCAATGATCTTTGACATAATTTGTTTCTCCTATTTTTAATTTGACTTAATACTTTTTCAGTTTTGGGTGCCGCCATTGGATACGGCGACGCCCTCCTTTAGTCAATCATTATGCCAAAGGGGTTGGAGCGGTTTTGGGCTGACAAATTGGCAGGGTTTTTTCAAAGGGAGCTTAGCGAGGTTCCCCAACGGCACGGCATATCTCCCTGTGGGAGATACGCAAGGTGCCTTTGGAGGAACCTCGTACGCTCGTCTGATTCAGGCTATCGTTTTTTCTTAAAAAAGTCTGTCAAAATTGCCAAACACTCTTCTTTCAAGATGCCTGTGACGAGCTTGGTCTTGGGATGCAACATGTTGCCATAACGGGAGTAACCGTTCTTAGGATCTTCGGCGGCATAAACCACCTTGCCGATATGGGAATGTTCAAGGGCTCCGGCACACATGGGGCAGGGCTCCAAAGTGACATAGAGAGTACACTCGTCAAGATATTTTGCTCCGAGAGCATTGGCAGCGGCGGTGATGGCAAGCATTTCGGCATGGGCAGTCACATCGTTGAGCATTTCGGTCTGGTTATGGGTGCGCGCGATGATCTTGTCGTTGCAGACCACCACGGCTCCGACGGGGATTTCATCGGCTTCGAGGGCAAGTTGGGCTTCTTTTAAAGCCTGCTTCATAAAGTATTCGTCTGTGAATAAATTCATGGCTTAATGGTTTAAGGTAAATGAATCCCAATCCT
Organism: Bacteroidales bacterium; assembly: GCA_017645245.1. Taxonomy (GTDB): domain Bacteria; phylum Bacteroidota; class Bacteroidia; order Bacteroidales; family F082; genus Limimorpha. Next base: position 8,140 of record JAGCPG010000145.1, on the reverse strand, counting down.
TCCCAACGGGGAATTTCTCGCGGAAGCTTTGTAATTTCTCGTAATCCAACACGCATGGCACCACGGCTTCCATATCGGTTTTGGCTATCGTAATGACTTCGCCTTTGGCGTTGAGCACTTGCGAACAGCCGCTATAATGAATGCCTTCGGGGTCGTCGCCCACGCGGTTTACTCCGACGAAATAGGCTTGGTTCTCGATGGCACGAGCCTGAAGCAGGGTGTTCCAGACATTCATCCTTGAGGCCGGGAAATTGGCTAAGTAGATACCCAAATCATATTCATACCGACCGTCAAGATAACGGTTCCTCGACCAAACGGGGAAGCGGATGTCGTAACAGACCATGGGCTTGATGCGCCAGCCGTTCAGTTCCACAATCAAGGATTCGGAACCACTTTCCACCAACTGGTTTTCGCCACCCATCGAGAAAGTATGGCGCTTGTGATACAGTTCATAGCTCCCGTCGGGACGCATCCACACCAGACTATTATGGTAGTGGCCATCGATCTCTAATAATAAGGTGCCACAAATCACAGCATTCAGTGCCTGGGCTTCCTGTTTCATCCATTGCACGGTGGGACCATCAACGGTCTCGGCAAACATCTTCGGATCCACAGGGAACGCCGTGTTGAAGGTTTCAGGCAACAGCATCAAATCAGTTTCTGAAGGCACTTCTTTCAGCAATTCGCTGAAATGCTCCAGATTGGCTTGTTTGTCTTGCCAAAAGAGATTAGCTTGAATATAGGTGAGGTGGAGGTTTTTCATAATCATTTTCGCTGATGCAAATGTAAAAGAAAATCCTTAATTTTGTCAATCCTTTTTTGCTTGCCATGACCCCGAAATACGATACCTGTTTCTTTGAACGCTATGCGATGCACTCGCTGAAGGTTTTGCTGGGTGAGCGCTATAGCCATCTGATCAATGCCGACCGCCCTGACCTGCAGGACGAGGAGCATAGCATTGGCATCGAAGTGACAAGGGCGATTACGGAGGACAAAAACGTGGCGAACTCGCTCATTAATGAAATGGCAGGACGACCGGTGAAAGAGGTGAACGAAGACCTACTGAGAATTCAGGAGAGCGGCTATTCTTACGGCTTAGACATGAACTACTCCATGGGCTCCAACGAGTACAACTACTGGGCGCTGGCCTTGCCTATGAAACGTATACTCGAAAGCAAGCTTTGGAAGGTCAACAACGGCTTTTATGGTGATTTCAAGGAGTTTGGTCTTTATGTCTTCACACTTCATGATTTGGTGGCGGACGAGGTGAACGAGATCATTGGCTTTATGATGGATGCCCAACAAAGCTGCGATGTGCGCTACGATCATCTGTTTATTTCACAGATAGATACCTTCTTTGATTGTGACCTCTCTCAGGGTGTTTTTGACTGCTATCCCATCGACACCAAAATGAGGCGATCGTTCTATTATAAATCGGTTGGGAAAAAGAAAATGTTTCACACGCTGGATTTCTGAAACGCCAACCGTTCATCGCCGTTCAACAAATGGATGATGCCGCAATTTTGGTATCCCCGTTTTTTTAAGCCATTAATCATGATGATGTTGTCGGCATGGGTGTCAATGCGGATGTTGGGAGAGATGGCTTCGCTGTAGTCCAAGATGGCATCCAAAACGCCATGGGAGTCAGGGGTGCTGGCAATGCGATGGATCACATAGTAGGGGCTGTCGTCAAGCCATTGGCCATTATAAATGACCTTGTAGGTGACATCGGGACCGGGAATCAGGGCGAAAGTGCCGACAATAACTCCGGTGTCATTGGTCATGACATAGCTGTGGCCTTGTTCGATGTCGTTCTCGAATTTCTCTTGCAACGGATAGCCCTCCGGCCATTGATTCACATTGCCGTAGCTTCGCATGATCTCGCGAGCTTGGTCGCGGAGGCTGAGGATGACGGGCAAGTCGTCGAGGGTTGATTTGCGGATGGTGTAATTCATGTTCATAGTTTTAGATAATCTGTTTTAATGGCTAGTTCATATAGTTCCGGTGAGATGCACGATTTGACGGCTTTGACGAAGATGTTCATCATCTTTTCGTGGATATAGTCCTTTCGCATGACCAGGCAGATCACTCGGGAGATCTCGGGTGCGACCACGGGGCGTAGCCTTTTCAAAGCATTGTCGCTGAGTAATTTGAGATGGGTCTCTGGCAGGATGGCCATGCCTCCGTTTTCGTTGGCTATCTGTATCAGGATACCTACACGACCGCCTTCGTACATCTCTTCGTAAGCGTCTTTGGATCGATAGGCTATGTCTTTCTTTTCCAGAAGCCGGATGCCGTCCTTCATCACCCAGAGGGGGTAGTCGGGTAGGTGGTCACGTCTGATGGCCTCGTTTTTGTCCAGTATGTCCTCGTCGGCGATGTAGGCAAAGAAACGTTCGTGATATAACGGAAGTTCAAGAATATCCTTGTCGTCGACAGGTGCGGTAAGGATGCCCATGTCGATCTCAGCTTTCTTTAAGCTTTCGATGATGGTGGCAGAGCGCATCTCGAGGGCTTGGAGCTTGATGTCGGGATAAAAGGTCTTCAGGTAACCGAAGGTCTTGGGCATCAATACAGGGGCCACGGTGGAGATCATGCCCACCTTCAATGGTCCTGCAGAGAGATCCTTTTCCGATTGTGTCAGTTCCACCAATTGCTTTGCATGGTACAGCACCAGTTTGGCTTCTTCGATAATCTTCTGTCCGATTTCCGTCACTTCCACTGGATGTGAGTTTCGTTTGAATATGGAGACGTCCAGTTCATCCTCCAACTTTTTGATCATCAGGCTCAAGGTGGATTGGGTCACCCCACAAGCTTCAGCTGCCTTCACAAAATAGCGGTATTCGCTTACTGCTACGATGTATTCCAACTGTTGTAAAGTCATCTTTATTGATTTTTATCAATACAAAGATAAATAATATTGTATTGACCAATAAAAAAATGACAAATATTTTTGCTGCTTTCAACGGATAACGAGATATGGCCATCCTAAAGTCGACGATACGATTCATTGGTTTCACGCTGCTGGGCCTCTTTGTGCTCATGATGTTTGCGGCGTTGATTGCCTATCTTGATCATCGTGATGGCAGCCTTTGGGCTTTGCTGATTTCTTCGGGGATTACCTTGGCGGCTGGTATGGTAGGCGTTCTGTTTACCAAGCCTATTCAAAGAATTGATCTCAAAACAGGTTTTTTCATTGTCACAGGTTGTTGGGTGGTGGCTTGCTCGTTCGGCGCCTTGCCGTTTGTGCTGTATGGGCACGAGTTCACCTTCGTCAATGCCTTGTTTGAAAGCGTGTCGGGGTTCACTACTACGGGCGCGTCGGTTTTGAATGACATTGAGGGGGTTCCGAAAGGATTGTTGTTTTGGCGTGTTGCTACCGCCTGGATTGGAGGCATCGGGGTGGTTTCGCTGGTTTCAATCTTGATTTCCACACGCAACGACCGACATTCCCAATTGGCCGGACTGGAACTCTCTTCCATTGCCAAGGAATACTATCGTGGCCGCCGTAGACAGTTCATCTATCGCATTTTGACGGTCTATGTAGGCTTGACCCTTGCTTCGACTTACGGATTGCATTTGGCAGGCATGACCTGGTTTGACGCGATTACCCATGCCATGTCGGCATGTAGCACCTGTGGATTCAGCACGAAAAATATCAGCGTCGCTGCATTCGACAGCCCAGCCATTGAAGCCATTCTCTGTGTCTCCATGCTTTTGGCAGGCATCAATTTCAGTTTGATTTTCTCGACTTTCTGGCCCAGCGGATCCAATCGGAAGAACCTCTTCAACACCAAGATCGTTCGGGTGTTTTTAAGTGCTGTCCTGTTGGGCATCGCCTGTTTGACGGTGAATTTGCTGGTTTCCAAAACCTACAGCTCGTTTTGGGAGGCTTTCAGGGTGGCGTCGTTCCAAATGTGTTCCATCACCACCACGACGGGTTTTGCCACGGCTGACACCAACCTGTGGCCTGCTTTCAGCATGGCGGTCATTATGATGGGCTCTTTGGTGTGCGGGTGCTCGGGATCGACCTCCGGGGGCATCAAGATCGACCGTGTGTGGGCCGCCTTGAGGGGTTGCTCGGAGATGTTCAAATCGTTGACCAATCCCAACAAATACGATTATGTGAGGATGGACGGCAGTGCCAAGACAGAGGAGGAGGTGAGCTCGGTGATTTCCTTTATCATGCTGTATCTCATCCTCGTGGGGGTTGGCATGGTGGTTTACACCTTGGGTGGCATGGATTTCCAAACCGGTCTGTCGGCTTCCATCGCCTGTATGGGCAACGTGGGGCCGGGTTTCGGGGTCGTTGGCTCGATGGGGAATTACTCGGGCCTGTCCGTTTTTTTGAAGCTGTTCAGTGTCGTGCTGATGCTGCTCGGACGATTGGAAATTTATCCGATTCTGATTGTCATAGGGAGTATATTCAAGAAAATGTTAAACCGGCCCAAGTTTTAGGTATCCAGCCCGTTCTTCTTCCGTGAACTTCTCGATGGCATAGCGTAGCATGGTGCGAGGCATCTCTTTGTAACGTGTCGATAGCCAGACTTTCAGCCGTTGTTCGTCGTGTTTGCCGGCTTCGCGGAGGAGCCATCCGACAGCTTTTTGTAGGAGGTCGTGCAAGGGAAGGGGCTTGTTCAGAAAAATCTCCGCAATGGCGTAGGTATCGTCAAGCTGGCCATGGCGGATGAACTGCATGGTGCTCACCATCCCGATGCGTTGCTCCCATATCGTTTTGCCATCGCGGGCAAGGTCGTAAAGTAGTGTTCTGTCCTTGTCCAAAAGCCAGGCACCGAGCAATTCGTAGCACGAAAGATCAACCAAATCCCAGTTGTTAATAAACTCAGTATGAGCTAGATAGAAATCAATGCAGCGTTGCTGCAAATCTTGATTTTTCTTGGCATGCTTGAAGATTTGCACCAACGTCAACAGGGCAGCCAGGCGCATCTCGTGGTATTCGGAAGCAATGCAGACTTCCAGGTCGTCGAACGAGGTCTCCTGCCAGTATAGCTTCACCACCTCGCGGGTCACCGGAACCTTGATACCCAAAAACCTGTCGCCTTCGCCGTATTGGCCTTTGCCCGTTTTGAAGAAACGCGACAGGCCTTCAACCTGGGAAGGGTCTTGGTGGGCAAGGATTCCTGAAAATAATCGGCTATTCATAGGATGCAAAATCATAGCACATCGTGGCTGATTTCCGAGCCACCCGTGCAGTCACAGCCTGTGGTGGAGGCATTGCCTGTATAATGCAGTTCGCTGCCACCTGAAAGGTTGACTTTGATGCTGCCGTCGCAGTGGATGTAGGCGTCGCTGCCGCCCGACATCACACCTTCGCATCGGTCGCAAACGAGCGCATATCTACTGTCAACCACCTTTTTCATGATGTTGCTGCCACCCGTCAAGTTGATTTCAAGCTTAACAACCCGACCTTCAAGTATGGCATCGGAGCCACCGCTCAATTCAAGGTCAAGGTCGGTAGCCGACACCACACTTTTGATTTTGGAACCACCCGACAAATCCACTTCAATCTTTTCAGCATCAAGACCATATTCCGAATGGAACTCAGAGCCCCCCGACAGGTCAACGTTAGTCAAATTGACGTTATAAGGCAGTGTCACTTTCATCTCCGACCCATAACTGTTAGACATAGGCTTGAGGTGGATCCTCAACTTGTTGCCGACTATTTCCACCATGACGTTCGGCATGACATTTTCGCCAGCAGTGACGGTGATAGCAGTGGCCACATCGCTCACTGTGACATCAAAACCATTCTCCACTTGCAGTTCGGTGTAAGAACCATCAATGCTAAAATCTTTCGAGATAGGATCACCTGCCATTTTATTGCAACCACAAAGGGCAAACAAAACAAGGGTTGAAAGGATGAAAAGGTGTTTTCTCATTTTTGATTCATGCCAGTTATATCCCATCGGCTCATCGGGTTTGATTGGTTAGTTTTATTAAAGGGGTTGGGGGTGAGGTCAGTAAAACGGGAAAAAGAAAAAATACGCTGCAACCCATTCACGGGGAACGCCTTGAGCCCTGCCGATGCTGGAGCCTGAGCTGTTGCGCACAGTGCCGTCGCTTTCAACCTTGCCGATGCTTGAACCTGAACTGTTGCGAACAGTACCGTCACTATCAAGTCGTCCGATGCTGGGGCCAGAACTATTGCGGATGGTGCCGTCTTTATCAATCTTGCCGATGCTGGAGCCGGAACTATTCCGGATAGTGCTGTCGCTGTCGAACCGTCCGACGCTGGATCCGCTGGAGTTGCGGATAGTACCGTCATTTTCGATCTTTCCACAACTTGAGCCGCTGCTGTTATAAACGGTTTGGGCGGATGCGGCTGAAGCCATCATGATGGCTAAGGCAAGGAACAGCATTTGTATCGTTTTCATTTCTCTGTTTAAAAGGGTTGACAGGTAACAAAAAGCAAAAACCATTCCAAACAGATTCTTTAGAGTTTTGATGATAGATGCCATTTCCCGCTTCCGTAAACCTTTGTCTCATACCCGTTTGCTGTTGGCAGCCAGACTTCTGCAGTGGTGTTGGCCGGAATCGCAAACTCCCATTCGAAACGGTTGTCTTCACGGCGCCAATGGCTCTCAATGCGACCTGAGACAGAATTGTAGTTGCAGTTGACGAAGTCCAAACCATCAATAGGATAAGGCTTGAGCTGAATTTTTCCATAGCCTGGTTCCAAAGCGCGGATGCCGCCAAGATACTCGTATTCCCAAAGGATGAGATCGCCGAGGAGCATCACGTGGTTGCCGCTGTTCATGGACGGGTCGGCGGTGTTGCCATTCCACAGCTCCCAGATGGTGGTGGCGCCGTTGCGGACCATGTAGCCCCAGCTGGGGTAGGTGTCGTTGGTGGCGATCTTCAGGGCGAGGTCGCCGCGACCGTGTTCCGTGAGGCAACGCATCAGCTGTTGGATGCCAACCACGCCGGTGGAGACATGGCCATGGAATTCGTTCTCCGTTTTATTGACGATGTTTTCAAACACCCAATCTTCAATGATCTTTGGGACCATGTTGAACGAGAGAGGGAGGATGTTGGCGGTTACGGTGTTGTTGGCGTAATAACCTGTGGCATAATCTAGGAATTTTGCGTTGAATGTGGCAGTGGTGTTCTCGATTTCGTTGTTAAAGTAATCCACATCGTCAGTGAAACCTAAGATCTTGGCGAATTTCGCCATCTTTTCCGAGAGGTGGCAATAATAGGTGGTTGCCAGGACGTCTCCTCTGGTGATACGGCTTTCGTCGAGGGAATGGATGAGTTCGAGCGACTCAGGAGGCATGCACCAGTCGCCATAGGTGTCGCCAGTCAAGATGCCCTCTCTCGAGTGTTTTTCCTTCATGTGGAGCATCCACTTTTTCAAGGTGGCATAGTGTTTACGGACACACTCCTTGTCACCGAAACGGGTGTAGAGCATGTCGGTAACTGTAATAACAGCACCAGGCCAAGTCATGTTGTCGGTATAACCGCGCCAATAAGGAGGAATCACATTGGGCAGGGAGCCGTTGTCCCACTGGCTGTCGTCGGCATCGGTGAGCCATTTGGCATAAAGTTGATGGTTGTTGAAGATGTATGACTCGCCGTAATTGCCTGTGGTGCGGTCGCCGGTCCACCCCATGCGCTCATCGCGTTGTGGGCAGTCGGTAGGCATGCTGCGGTAGTTTCCCCGGATGCCCCAATAGGCGTTGAGATACACAGCATTAATGACCTCGTTGGAGCACTCAAATGAACCCGTGACGGGCATCTCATCATAGATCACCCAGCCTTCGAAGTCGTCCAAAGAGGGTTTTTGGCGTAGGCCGGAGATTTCTACGTAACGGAAACCGTGATAAACGAACATAGGATTCCATGAAATAGGTAGAGACGTTGCGCGCAACGTCTGTACAGCGCAAATATAATGGTCGGTACATTCCGCGCCGCGGAGGTTGGCAGTGAAAAGGGTGCTGTCGGAATTGAGGAGTTCGGCGAAACGTAGGATGATTCTGTCGTCAGGTTGCTGGTCGTGAATCTTCATGTTGATGAATCCCACCATGTTTTGGCCCATGTCGAGATACCATTTGTCACTTTTCTGGAATAGGCTGACGGGTTTCAGTTTTTCCATCACCGTGATGTTAGGATTGGGCTG
>JAGCPG010000144.1 GCA_017645245.1 Bacteroidales bacterium | reverse complement strand
TAATATAGGAGTATTAATCCGCAATTCAGGCAAAGGCTTGGCTTGCGGATTTTTGTTTTTCATTGTAACATTTGTTACGCTCCAAGTCTTTTCTCGTATGTAGTTTTGCGGCAAATTACACAACTAACTCAACACGCAAGACTATGAACGAGAAAATGTTTTGTTTCCAATGTCAGGAAACCGCCGGATGCGCCGGCTGCAAGATTTCTGGAGTGTGCGGCAAGACCCCGCAAGTGGCTCATGCACAAGACCTTTTGATCTATGTCCTTAAAGGATTGGGCGTCATCGCCAACCATCACCAGCATGGATGTGGACACGATTATTGCGATTTCCGCAAGAGCATCCACGCCTTCGTGAACGACGCACTGTTTTCGACCATCACCAACGCCAACTTCGACGCGGAGAGCATCTACGCCCGTATCGATAAAGGCTTGGAATTGCGCGAAATGTTCAAAGACCGTGTGACCAACAAGAAAGGCATCGTGCTCCCGAAACTTGATGTATTGGAATGGAATTGCCCCCGCGAGCAATATGACGAGAAAGCCCAAACCGTCGGCGTGCTTGCCGAAACCAACGAGGACATCCGCTCGCTGAAAGAGTTGACCATGTACGGCCTCAAAGGTATGGCCGCCTACTTGGAACACGCTGCTCGCCTTGGCCAAGTCGATGGTGACATTAACGAGTTCATCCTGCAAACCCTTGGCCATTTGGTGACCTGCTACGATGCCAACGAACTCACCGCTCTTGTCCTGAAAACTGGCGAATGGGGCGTAAAGGCGATGGCCCTGCTCGACAAAGCCAATACGACCGCTTACGGCAACCCAGAAATCACCGAGGTGAATATTGGCGTGGGCAACCGTCCGGGCATTCTCATCAGCGGCCACGACCTCAACGACATTGAACAACTTTTGGAACAAAGCAAGGACGCTGGCATCGACATCTACACACATAGCGAGATGTTACCTGCACATTATTACCCAAAACTCAAGAAATACAGTCACTTGAAAGGCAACTACGGCAACGCTTGGTGGAAGCAACGCGAGGAGTTTGAGAGTTTCAACGGCCCCATTCTGTTCACCACCAACTGCATCGTGCCGCCTGCGGCCAATGCCACATACAAAGACCGCGTGTTCACCACCAACAGCACGGGTTTCCCGAGCTGGAAGCACATCCCTGCTGATGCCAGAGGCAAAAAGGATTTCAGCGAAATTATCGCTTTGGCCAAGACCTGTCAAGCCCCTAAAGAGATTGAGACGGGCAAGATTATAGGTGGTTTTGTCCACGAACAGGTGTTTGCCCTTGCCGACAAGGTAGTAGAGGCCGTGAAAAGCGGTGCCATCCGTAAGTTTGTGGTGATGGCGGGCTGCGACGGTCGCATGAAGAGCCGTGAATACTACACTGAATTTGCCAAGGCCTTGCCCAAGGATTGCGTCATCCTCACGGCAGGTTGCGCCAAATACAAGTACAACAAACTTGGCTTGGGCGACATCAATGGCATTCCGCGCGTGTTGGATGCGGGACAGTGCAACGACAGTTACTCGCTTGCACTCATCGCATTGAAACTGAAGGAAGTGTTCGGCTTGGACGACGTAAACCAATTGCCTATCGCCTATAACATCGCTTGGTACGAGCAAAAGGCTGTCATCGTTCTATTAGCCCTGCTCAGCCTCGGCGTGAAGAACATCCACCTTGGCCCGACCTTGCCTGCTTTCCTTTCTCCCAATGTGGCCAAAGTCTTGGTCGAAAACTTCGGCATTGGCGGGATTAGTACGGCTGAGGAAGATATGAGAATGTTTGGGATTTAACGCTTCTTGTAGCCTTTTCCATCTTTTGTGATAAGGCCCTCGCTCACCATTTCCGAAAGCACGCGGCTGAGCGAGGGCCTTGTCGCGCCAAGTTGTTCGGCAACGGCGGCCACGGAAATGATGCTGCCGTTGGCTTCGAGGTATTCGATAACGCGGTTGCGAAGACTGTTGACGGCAAAGGTGCGCATCTTTCTGCTCAGGAAACGGCCTCGCTCGGAGAGGATTTCAAGGAAGGTGCGCAATACGGTCGGCTCCTGCTGCATAAACTCGAAGAAGGCTTCGCGGTTGATGTGCCACACTACGCAATCAGTGAGGGCGGTGACTTCCACAGGGACAACATTATTGTTGGCAAACAGAAACGCTGGAGCCAGCAGCATTGGGGCTTTCAGGTGGTCGACAAGCACCTCGCGGCCTTCCTCGCCCATCATTCGCGCCTCGGCCTGACCTTCGACAAGCACCATCAGTGCACGGCAAGGGTCACCCGGGTTGAGCATCCGCCTTCCAGCGGGATAATCCTGTCGCCGACAAGGGCTTTCGAGCAGACGCTCCAAAGATTCATCGCTGCATCCTGCAAAGAGTTTGATCCGTTTCAGTTCTTCCATGACAGTGTTTTTTTTCAGCGCAAAAATACGGAAAAAAAGTGCCTGATGTAACATTTGTTACGCTTTGCCGCAATGGAAGAAACTACTTTTGTACCATCAAACCAATGAAAGGAGACACAACTATGAGTTACAACGATTGGAAAGACAAAACCGTGAGTTTCAAGAAGATTGACGTGCGCGGTGTGCAAGGAAACTTTTTCCCGGGACTGAAAATGCAGGCTGCGAAGATGGCCGTCGGCGAAGGCATGGAAATCATCCAAAGTTTTGAGCCAATTCCGCTTTATGAGGTGCTAGAAGACCTTGGTTTCGAGCATTATACTGAAAAGGTGGCCGAGGCCGAATACCACACTTACTTCTACCGCGCCCAGATGAAACAGGCCGAGAAAGACATCCCGATGCGCCCCTACGCCCTCACCAACATGGCAATGATTGATGATGATTTGGCACAGACCGCCGTCAACTTCTGGGACTTGACCTGGAACGACAGCCGTCGTCATCTGCCATACGAGACACGCTTGTTGCTCTCGCTGACCAATGCCGTCGGGGCAGGTCGTATGCGCCAAGCCACGCGCGAACTGGTGAAGGCCTACATCCACGGCCTAGATTCAGCCGCTTTGGACGATGTGTTTGAACTGCTGGCTTGGAACCAAGGCATTGGTTATTTCAGTTCGGAAATCGGGCCTTCCACGCTGTTTCAAGCCTATAAGACCATCAAACAGATGGAGAAGAAAGGCAACAGCCGCGCCGAGATCATCGAGGTGCTGAAGGAGAAGTACACAGAAAAGAATCCGGACATTAAACTCATGTAAAATGGAAATTACAAAAGACACAAAACTAGCCGACCTCCTCGCCCAATATCCTTGGCTGAAGGCGGAAATGGCAAAAGTGAACGAAAAGTTCAAGATGCTCAACACGCCCGTTGGCAAAATCATGTTGGGCAAGGCTACCATCGCCGAAATGAGCAAGAAATCGGGCATGGAAGCGGAGGCCATCATCGAGAGAATCAAAGGATTGATTAACCAACACATAAACCAATAACAGAAAGGAACATCATGAAGTATAAAGTAAATGACGGTTGCATCGGCTGTGGGCTTTGCGAGTCCACCTGCCCCGAAGTGTTCAGCATCCAAGGTGACGTGGCTTTCGCCATT
>JAGCPG010000143.1 GCA_017645245.1 Bacteroidales bacterium | reverse complement strand
TCCACGAAGATGTCATCCAGCTCCACCTCCTCGTTGCGGTTGACCTTGCAGATCACCGAGCTGTCCACCCACAGGTTGACCGACTGATCCACCGCTTGGAAGATGGAATCGACTTCCTTTTGGAAGTTACGTCCTTGATCGTCAAAATAAGTAATGGCGTAATAGGAGCCTTGAACCAGTCCCTGCAACACGATCTTCTCAGGCCGCTTCCCACATGATGAGAACATCATCGCAAAGAGGAACGACAAAGTCACCCAAATTGAAATTATCCTTTTCATTTAAAGTTCAAATGTTATGCTGTACTTAAACGCAAAATTATCGATCACCTTCGGGAAGCAGTAAGCTCCGTAACGGTAAAACACGCCAGCGCCCATGTCCACCAAAGGCACGCTCAGCAAGCCTTTCACCACCACGCCGCTCTCGTAAAAGCCATGTTTCATGCCTGGCGCGCCCCATCCGAGATTGGTCACCAGGTTGAGTTTGGGCTTGAACCATTGCGATTGCGGACTCCATAACGTCCCGTGAAAATCGTGGACCAAAAACAGCCACACGAAACGGTCGCAGAAGAACTCCCCATCGCGCATCGTGGCAAAACTGCCGGGTGAATATAGGCCGAACGGCTCGTATGATCCAATAGGGGTGAACGTCTCCATCACCGGGCAGTCCTTGGAGGCGAATCCCAGCTGAAGCAACACCGAAGAAGTGCCGAGGTACTTGGTCGAGAAGTCTTTTTCCACTTGAAGCTTGACACGGTTGAATTCGTGCTCGCCGCCAAGCCAATCCTTAAATGAATGTTGGTAGGAAAGCCATACGATGGGATAGTCGGTGCCCAGCGACTGGATGCCTTTGTTCGTGCCCATGAACTTTTCCTTGTAGACAAAGCGCAATTTCAGCTCCACATTGGTAAAACGCTGCGTCGGCAAGGTGTCGTAAGGCGCCAAATAATAATCCTTGTCGTAGACGCCCAACGTCACAAAAGCCTTGAAATGACGGGCGAAACGTGTATTGAAGAATGTTTCGGCAAGGCGGCTTCGGGTCCAGACATTCTCATAAAAAACAAATCGGTAGTCCTTTTCCAGTAAAAAGTTGTTTTCGCCGCCGAAACCGTTAAACTCACCTAAGGGCATCGATTTATGGGCATACCGCAATCCCATTTCCATCTGTCGCTGACGATTGATCAACCATTTCCCTTCAAAACCATAGTCAAAATCACGCAACTTAAGCCAATAACCGCCAAAGCCGCCAAGGCGGATATGTCTTGAAAAACGGTCGTTGGTGGAGAGATCTAAACCGAAATACCAGCCTCGGGACACCGAAAAGCGGATCATGCTACCGAGATTCAGATTCAACGGACCCAGCGGCAAAGCCGATTCCATCAGCATGGAATTGCTGTAATTCAGCGCTTTGTCGAAGATGTCGTTGCCTTTCGTCAGCGAATCCACCAAATGATAGGTGTTCAAGATACGTTCGGTCAGTGAATCGATGCGATGCTGTGTCCAGAAGGCATCGTCGCGGTAGGCCGCCGTTTCATGGACCGACAACTCGACTTCCGAAAACGCACGATTGGGTATCTCGGAATGAAGATCCACGTCCGTAACATAACTCTTTCCAACGGCAATCAAGGGGAAAGTGTTGCCATTGACCGAGACAACCATGCTGGGAAACACCAAGTTGGTATTCAGCTGCTTCGGGAACCATCGGCCTTCAATTTTTTGATATAGCTGTTGTATGCTGGCTTTATAGAGCCCGCTTTCCTGATCGGGCGAAGCCTTCACGTTTTGCACCGCCCAGCCGTCGGAATGGATGGTCATGGTGCCACGAAGCCCGTTGAACGTGCTTCCCCGCATGGGATGGAATGAGATCACATACAGCGAATCCGGAGCGGTGGCGGGCGTCACCGATTCCAAAGTGAAGAAATAATGGCTTTTGCTGTTTCTGCTGATGGGATTGACATAGTCCGTCCCCGCGATGTTCACCATCTCATCGTAAAAGCTGGTGCTTTGCATCTTGCTGGCAAGATACACCACCTGGGGATCTTTCGATCCCGACATCTTGGTGCCCAGCACGTTTTGCCGCGTTTGATTCGGCGAGCGGAACAGCACCTCCGAAAAGGTCTCCATCACCATGAAATCGCTGCGTTTCAAAAGGCTGTCGAAGGTTGACAATCTCTTGTCTTCACGGATCGTGTCCAGCATGGCGCTCACATCGCTACTATCAACGGTGATGACCATTTGGTCATAGATATGGTAACGGTAGGAATTCAGGGAGTTCGGATGGTTTTCCTTCCGATGCGCCATCACGCTGTCAATAATACGATGCGCAGGATTTTCGCCCGCCTCGATCGTCACTTCATTCAACTGGAAAGTGGTAGGCTGAAGCGCTACGTTCACTCGCTCTTTGCCCGATTCCAACGTCGTTTCATAAGTCTTGTAGCCCAAACATGAAAACTTCAAGGTTCGGATGGGTTCTTGTGCATGGATTTCGAATTTCCCATCGATATCGCTCATCCCGCCATACTGGCCGTCATTCACCACAATGTTGACGAACGCCAACGGCTGTCGGTTGTTGGCGTCAGTGACCTTGCCTGAAACAGCATGCTGCTGGGAAAAAAGGCATAACGGAAAGAGACACAGAAGGATCGAGATCAGCGACTTCATTTTGAAGTTTCAATTTTGTAGACCACCTCGTTGTCGCGTTTCATGAAATACTTCTCACGGGCGATGCGTTCCATGCCCTCACGGTCCTCCGTCACCATCCTCAGCGAATCTTTGTACAAGGCAATTCCTTTTTCAAGATGCTGTATTTCAGCTTCTTGCTCCTTCAACTCACGATGAAGGTCAAGTTGTGTCTTTAGGTTGAACTGGTCGAAAAAGAGGATCACGAGCACAAACACCAGTGTGGCAATCACATAGCGGTTGGTGAGTTTATGTAGGACTTTACGGAAGGTCATGGCGTGTCAATTTTAGTCTTGCAAAGTTATAAAATTTGAAAGATAAAATGTAATTTTGCGAGCAGAAATCCAAATTTGAGACGCAATATGAAAAAAGCCATCGCTACCACCAACGCCCCAGGCGCCATTGGTCCTTACAGCCAGGCCATCGCGGCCAACGGCATGTTGTTCATTTCCGGCCAACTTCCCATCGACCCTGCAACGGGCACCATGCCTGAAGGCATCACAGCCCAAGCCGAGCAATGCATGAAAAACCTCCAGGCCATCCTCACCGAAGCGGGATGCACCTTCGACAATGTGGTGAAATCGACCTGTTTGCTTGCCGACATGAGCTATTTCGGCGACATGAACGCCGTTTACGGCAAGTATTTCAGCGGAGCATGCCCTGCCCGCGCCGCTTTTGCCGTCAAGGAACTGCCCAAGAAGGCATTGGTGGAAATTGAGATGATTGCCGCCCTGTAACGGTTGGCTTATTTTTGCAGCGCTTTTTCCGCTTCGGCCATGCTGACGCGCTTGTCGTTGATGAAGCTCACCACCCAAGCGTCGGAATAGCCGAGCAGTTTAAGTTCCTTTTGACGGACAAACGCTTCCTCCTTGGTGCTGAAATTGCCCGAAGTGTAGCAATATCCGCCGTTGTATTCATACATGCCGACTTCCTTCACGTTGGCAAATTGCTTGCTGGTGGAGGCGACAGGGGTATCGAGTATGGCGAACTGCACCCTGAATGACACGCCTGTCGTGGGCTTCTCGACTGGTTTTTCTACGACCACGGGCTTTTCCTCAACTATCGGTTTTTCTTCCACGATTGGCTTTTCTTCAACTATCGGTTTCTCTTCGACTACCGGCTTTTCCTCTACAACCGGTTTGGTTTCCTCGGCAACCACCACTTTTGAATTGGAGTTTTCCCCTTCGAAGCTTGCCTTGAAATCACGGAAAGCCCGATAGATGGCCGAAGCCATATAGGTCTGTCCAGCCTCCGAAGCCAGGAAGCGCTCCTCAGTGGCATTGCTGATGAAGCCCAGCTCGATGAGGATGCTCGGCATGGCCGTTTTCCACAGCACCAGGAATCCCGCCTGCTGCACGCCACGGTCCTTGCGTCCCACACGTTTCGAGAACTGTTCCTGCACATTGGCTGCCAGCTGCAAGCTTTGGTTCAAATATTCCTGTTGGAACAACGACAGTGCAATGTAGGCTTCAGGACTGTTGAGGTCGAAATCGCCGTATTGCTCGCTGGCGTCCTCCTCGTAAAGGATGGATGAGTTCTCTTTCTTTGCCACTTCGAGGTTGGCGGCGTTTTTATGCTCACCCAGCACAAAGGTCTCGGCGCCCACGGCTGACGATCCCTTGCTGTCAGTGGAATTGCAATGGATGGAGATGAAGACATCGGCGTTGTTGCGGTTGGCGATCATGGCGCGCTCGTTCAAACCGATGAACTCGTCACGCTCGCGGGTATAGATCACCTTGACGTCAGGCAGGTTCTTCTTGATATAGTCACCTGTCAGCAAGGCCACGGTCAGGTTCAGATCTTTTTCCTTGCTGATGGCACCCAAGGCACCTGAGTCCTTGCCCCCGTGTCCGGGATCAATGACAACGGTCGTGATTTTCTCGCCTCGTTGCGCAAAAAGGACGCACGGAAGCAGAAAAGCCATCAAAAGAATACCAAATTTCAAATTGTTTCGTTGTGACATGGTCAAAATTACTAATTTTGGCACAAAAATAATTGTTTTTTATCAGTTGAGGTGGAAATCGGAACATATTTCTTCATGGATGACGGCATTTTTATTGTCGTTCTTACTGATTTTCATCACAATAGCATGTAAAACACCCGCTTCGATGGTTGTCGAGGAAAGACCAGCCCCGGCACCCAAGGTGGATACGCTTTGGCTGGAGCCGGTGGATTCGGCCAACATTGCGAAGAGCGTTAGCGACAAAATCCGCAATGATGTCGGGGATTCCATCGTAAAACACAGCGATTCCCTTCCTTACCCCCTAGATTCCATGGCTGCCGATTCTTTGCTTCAGCCCCTCGATTCCCTCCAACTCGATTCCATCAATCGATTGGGAAAGCCCAAAAAGAGCAAGAAAAGCGACAATGCCTTCGAAGTCAAGGTGACCCGCACCGCCGTCGATTCGGTGATTCAGGACATGAGCAACAAGATCATCTATTATTACGGCAATGCCGTGGTAACCTACGATGATATCGTGTTGGAAGCCAATTACATGGAGTTCGACTTGAACACCAACGTAGTGACCGCCAAAGGCCTTCCCGATTCCACGGGAACGCTCCAGGGCACCCCCGTTTTCACCCAAGGCGGAAGCAAGTTCGAGGCCAAGGAGATGTCATATAACTTCCAGTCCAAGAGGGGTGTCATCCGCAAGGTTTGGACCGAGGAAAGCGGCGGTTATCTCCATGGCGAGAAGATCAAGCGGATGGACGACAACAGCATCAACATCCAATCGGGAGGCTTCACCACCTGCAACCTCAAGGAGCATCCTCACTACCAATTCCGGTTCAACAAAGCCAAGGTCATCCCCGACGACAAGATCATCACGGGGCCAGTTTACGTCACTATCATGGACGTGCCCCTGCCCTTAGGACTGCCTTTCGCGATCTTCCCGAACTCCAAGGGCCAACGGTCGGGCATCATCATCCCCACCTACGGCGAATCGGCCAACCGAGGCTTTTACTTCGAAAATGGAGGTTACTACTGGGCCATCAACCAACACTACGACCTGCAGGTGCTGGGCGACATCTACACCCGAGGCAGCTGGGCCATCAAGCCCACTTTCCGCTATAACCAGCGCTACAAGCACAACGGCACCCTTGCCATGGGCTTCGCCGTCAACAAGATCGGCGATGAAGGCGCTGCCGACTACCAAAAGAGCACCGACTTCAAGTTTAATTGGGTTCACAAACAGGACACCAAGGCCCATCCGCAGCATAACTTCTCCGCCGATGTCAACATCATCAGCTCCAACTTCAACAAGTACAACGCCACCACCTCCAACGATTATTTGAGCAACACTTTCAAGAGCAGTATCGCCTATCAGACCAACTTCGACGGCAAGGTTTACCTCACCCTCAACGCCAGCCACAGCCAAAACACCCTGACCAAACAGGTCACCGTATCACTGCCCGAGGCCACCCTGACCGTCAACCGCATCTACCCGCTCCAGAAACTGGCCAAACCCGGCAAAAAGAGTTGGTACAAAGACTTGAACATCAACTACACGATGAACGCCAAGAACTACATCTCCGGCATCGATACCCTGCTTTTCCCCGAGGGTTGGAGTAAAAACATGGCAGACTGGTACAACAATTTGCAAATCTACACCCAAAACGGCATCAAGCATACCATCCCCATCAACCTACCCATCAAGCTGTTCAAGCATTTCACCTGGACCACCTCGGCCACCATCAACGATTACATGTACTTCAAGCATACGGAGCTCCAATGGCTGCAGGCCGACAGCTGCCTGAAGATCGACACCATCAACCGATTCAGCAATTTGGTGGATTTCAACTTCTCGAGCAACATCACCACCAAGCTCTATGGCATGGTCACTTTCGTGCAAGGTCCCATCAGGGCAATCCGGCATGTGTTCACGCCAACGGTGGGCTTCTCCTACCGCCCCGACTTCAGCGATCCGAAGTGGAAGGTCTACAACACCTACGTCGACGGCAACGGCGAGTTGCAAACCTACAACATGTTCATGAACGCCCTGTATGGTACGCCTTCGCAAAACAAGTCAGGCCAACTCACCTACAGCTTCAACAACACGCTCGACATGAAGGTGCCTTCAGAGTCCGACACTGTCACGGGAATGAAGAAAGTGGTGCTGCTTGAATCGTTGGGATTCTCAGGCAATTACGACCTCACCAAAGACTCATTGCAGTTCTCCTATCTTTCGGTAAACGCTCGAACCACCCTGTTCAAAAAGCTGAAAATCAGCTATTCCAGCGTCTGGGATCCCTACGTCATCGACTCGTTGGGGCATCGTGTCAACCGTTTTGAGATCATCGAAAACAAACGTCTCTTCCACAAGAACAATACCGCTTGGAACTTCAGCCTCAGTTGGTCGTTCAACCAAAAGGACTTCCAGAAGTGGAGAGAAGGCAAGAGCCAGACCGATGACTTCAAAGATGAAGTCCTCCAACGAGCGGAAGGAAGCGAAAACATCACCCCGGGCGAGCTGGACGACATCCTGGGCAACCCAAACATGTACATCGACTGGGAAACGCCATGGTCACTGTCGCTGAACTATAACCTGCGACATTCTTCCAACCTGACCTACGCCGCCTTCATGGGCATCGCCACCAACCAGATCGTGCAAACCCTGACGGTAAACGGCGACGTCAGCCTCTCCAAGCAATGGAAAGTCTCCTTCTCCACCGGCTGGGACTTCACCAACCACGGCCTCTCCTACACCTCACTGAACATCTATCGCGACCTCCACTGCTGGGAGATGCGCTTCAACTGGATCCCCATCGGCAGCTACAAGAGCTGGAACTTCACCATCAACGTGAAGGCTTCTGTCCTTCAGGATTTGAAATATACCAAGAAGAAAGACTATAGAGACAATTAGGAACACATTAAAAAACACATTTATGAAAAGATTTCTACTATTTGTAATGGCGTTGAGTATGGGATTGGGGTTGAAAGCACAGTGTCCACTTACTACTGCTGTTGACTTCACGGCTACCGACTGTCATGGTACCGAAGTACACCTGTTCGATATACTCGATGGCGGCCAGTATGTCCTCATCGACTTCTTCTTCACCACCTGCAACCCCTGTCAACAGGCCACGCCGAAGATTGTGGAATCCTACTACGCCTTTGGTTGTAACATGCATGACGTGTATTACATGGAGGTCTCAGTTTCAGATGGCGATGCAGCTTGCCAGAACTGGGCTGCCAACTACGGCGTGGAATACCCCACCATCAGCACTGACGGTGGCGGCAATACCATTTGTTCCCAATATGGTATCGGTTACTATCCCACGGTCATCCTCATCGCTCCTGACCGTTCCATCGTCATCAACGACCTGTGGCCCATCAACAACGCTCAGAATGTCATCACCGCTCTTGAAAACCAGGGCGTCACACAACAATCATGTGAACCCAGCGTCGATATCATGCCCGACTTCACCGCGCCCGACATTGACGGCAACGAGATCAATCTCTACAACATCCTCGACGGCGGTCAGGCTGCGTTCATCTGCTTTTTCCTTTATAACGACAATATTAGTGAAAACGTCATGCGTGACGTAGTGGAAGCCTACCAACTCTACGGCTGCAACGAACACGACGTATTCTTCCTTGAGATTACCCCCAATGGTCATGACGATGATTGTCAAACATGGGTTGAGGAATTTGGCGTGCAGTTCCCGACCATCAGCCGCGATGGTGGCGGAAACGCCATTGTCCAAAGCGTCCCCGTGGGCTTCTATCCCACCCTGATGGTCGTCCGTCCCGACCACACCTTTGCCTCACGCGACGTCTACCCGCCCACCCTTGAATACATCACCAGCGTGTTGGCAGGCGAAGGCTACGAACAATATGAGTGCGCCACGGGAGTTGAGGAAAACAACACCGCTTCCATCGTCCTTTTCCCCAATCCCGCCAACGACCGCGTGACCCTCAAAGGCTCCATCCACGGTACGGTCAGCGTTTACAACGCTATTGGCCAGCAAGTGGAATCGTTTAAGGCGGAAGGCACCGACCTTCACATCAACACTTCCTGCTATTTGAACGGCGTCTATTTCATCAAGGTGAACGACTCCATCCTTCGTTTCGTTGTAACTCATTGATCATGAATATACTGGTTCTCCGCTCCTCCTTCCAAACCGACGAATTCGTCGAAAAGGAATATGCCGAATTGCTTCGGCGGCTGAAAAACGAATGTCAAGCCGAGATCACCATCGTTGGCGATGAAAGCACCGATGAACGTATCGTTTCGTCTTCGCATTTCGATTACGTGATGATTGCCACGGGAGGAGTGGAGAACCTGTTCAAACGCATCATGCCCTCGACGGGCAAGCTGATTGCCGACGGCCGCAACAACTCCCTTGCCGCCGCCTTGGAGATCCTCACCTATCTGGAGGGACAAGGCAGAAAAGGCAAGATCATCCATGGCACCAATGATGAAATCATTACGGCCATACAACCCTCTGCTGGCCTTTTGAACGGCATCCGCATCGGCCTTTTCGGCCAACCTTCGGACTGGCTCATCGCCAGCGGCGTGGATCGCGATTACCTTTTGGAACATTTCGATGTGGAAACCCTCGACATCGACCTGCAACGACTCATTGACGGCATCCATGCCGTGCCGCAAGCCGATGCCGTGAAGGTGGCACAAGCTATCGTGAAACGCTCCAAAGCCGTCAAGGAACCTTCGTGTGCCGACATGGTAGAAGCCGCCAAGGCCTATCTCGCCATCAAGAAGATCTGCACTGAGGAGCGGCTCGATGCAATGACCATACGTTGCTTCGATATTGTAAAAACCTGTGGAACAACAAGTTGTTTAGCCTTGGCATTGCTTAACGACGAAGGCATTGTGGCCGGCTGCGAAGGCGACATGCAAACCTTGATGAGCATGATTTTGGCGAAGCGCCTTTGCGGCGAAGAAGCTTTCATGGCCAATCCCTCCAACCTTACCGACCACAGCGCCATGTTGGCCCATTGCACCATCCCGTTGGCGATGTGCAACGACATCAGCATCCGCTCCCATTTCGAGTCAGGCATCGGCGTGGCCATCCAAGGCATGATGCCCTTGACTGATTACACCCTATTTAAATGGGGCGGTTCCAAGCTGGACCGCTATTTCGTCACCGAAGCCCAAGCTGTCGAAGCGCCCTACAGTGACCATTTCTGCCGCACCCAAATCACCCTGAATGTCGATATAAGGCCCTATCTGCTACAACATTCCATCGGCAACCACCATGTGGTCATTAGAGGAAAGCACGCAGAGGAGATCAAAAACTATTTCCGTAATTGAATTCGGAACGTCGTTCCCTGACCAACCACCGATGACTTCACGAAGATCTTGCCTTTGTGATACTCCTCGATGATGCGTTTCGCCAGTGATAGGCCCAAGCCCCAGCCGCGTTTCTTGCTGGTGAAACCAGGCTTGAACACCTGTTTGATCTGAGACTTGGAGATGCCCTTGCCTGTGTCGCTGAGGTCAATGAACACCTCGTTTGAACTCTCTGTCAATTCCAAGGTAATCTTGCCGTGGTCGCCCATGGCATCCACCGCATTTTTGGTCAGATTTTCAAGCACCCAGCGGAAAAGCGAAGGCACCAAAGGTAACACCAACGACTCCGTTGGCAGCTTGATGTCAAACTCGAACTTCTTGGAGAAACGATGCTGGAGATAATCCATGGTGTCCTTGATGACAGGAATGATGTCGGTTGGCTCCAAAACGGGCACCGAACCAATTTTCGAGAAGCGGTCCGTCACCACCTGCAAGCGGTCGATGTCCTTTTCCATCTCGTCGGTACCGGCAAACGGCTCCTCCTGCATCTTCAACAGCTCCACCCAGCCCATCAAGGATGAAATCGGTGTTCCCAACTGGTGGGCGGTCTCCTTGGCCATGCCCGCCCATACCTGATTCTGTTCCGAACGGTGCGCCCAGCTGAACAGCAGATAGGCGATCAACAGATAAAGGGCAATGACGATAATCTGGATGATGGGGAAATACTTCATCTGCTCCACCAGATCGGAGGTGCGGTAATAAATGTAAGCCTGTCCAGTATTCATGAAGTCGATCTCCAACGGGTCGTTCTCGGAGCGCATCATCTGCAGCTGACGTTCCACATAATCAGAGTTTTGCATCATCGTGGAGTCGAGGTTGCCATAGCTCAAGATCTCGGTGCCATCGGCATTGGTGATGATCACGGGAGCACCCACAGCGTTCAACGTTATTTCTTCAAGGAAGTGATTGATCATATCTTCAAGCACCGCCTTCAACTCCGTGTAAATCAGCGATTCGTTATAGTAAAGCCATTGAATTTGCCCAAATCCCGGATTGATCTTGATCGGCTGGAACTTCGAGTAGGCTTGGCGCATCTCACCGTCAAATACCTTTTTATCCTTTTGATCGTCGGGGAGGTTGTTAGTGAACATGATGTTCCCCTTGTCATCCGTGATCACCAAGGGGATGCTGATGTTGTTTTTGATGATTTCCAGATAGATACCTGTGTTTTCGTTGCTGGAAAAGTCGAGCACCTGCCGATAGGCGTGCGCCAACAGCTCCACGCGCATCTGTTCCTGTTCGCTGACCTTGTTGAAGAACTCCTCGGTCGACTTCATCATGCCGGCATGCTGTTCCATGGCGGCAGCCCACATCTTCACCTGGTTGGTCTCCTGCTCTGCGATCGACTTCACCAGGAAGTTGGTGTACCACAGCGACGCTCCCACGATGAGCAGCGCCACGATGGCGAGTATCCATTTCCAGCGTTTCTTATTTGCGTAGAGGTTCATATCGATTGCAAAGATATGAATTTCCCAGAAATCGCAATCTATTTATCATTCTCTCTCCAACTCACACAACCCACCTTTGTTGCCTACCACTAAGTCGACCGGAGGATTGTCGCCTTGGACAAGTTGTGAAAGGTAAAGCGGTTCGCCGAGGATGAACAGGCTGCAATAGAAGGTATCCCCAACCTTGAGCTTGGAGTTTTCGGCAGTTTCCACGACAAACTGCTCTTTGCCCAAACAGCGGAAGGTACAACGGCGATTGGGCATCCACGACACTTTGACCAAGTCGCCTTTTTTCAATTCATCGGCTTTGATGCGCGGCGACAGCACCTCATTGGAATTCCCCTCCTGGCTGATGCTCTCCACAAAAGCATCCCAGTTGGCAAAGCCGAGAAAACGCGACAGGATTTCGAGCGTGCTGTTGCGGGTTTTATCAGCACCGTCGATGTAACCCCAAAGACGTTTCAGGGTGGTAGGGCTCATGGTCTCGTGGGTGCAGAAACCTGTGAAAAAAATGTCACGACCACCGGCGTGGGCCTCTCGTGGGCTCACGCCGTTTTTTATTCAAAACCTTTCGTCAAGAATCGCCTGAGGCCAAGGTGGGTGATGCCCTCTGCATCCTGTCTGTCGACCAGGGGCGTCATCGAGATGACATATTTCGGGTAGTTATCCCTAATGGCACGGAGGTTGCCGAACTCGCGTTCCCGTGTGGCTTCATCAACAATGATGTATGAGGCCTGTACATACACACGATGACCTTCGGGCTTTACACATACAAAGTCGATTTCTCCAGCCTGAAGTTGCCCGACAGTCACCTCATAACCATGACGAATCAGGTGGTTGTAGATGATGTTCTCGATCACCTTCTCGATGTCGCCCTCACGCGAGCCACCCGCCAACGCATTACGGATGCCATTGTCCTCGAAATAGAACTTGTCGTTGCTCTCAAACAATTTCTTGCCGTGGATGTCGTAACGGTTCACCCGATGAATCATGTAGGCATCGCACAGGTATTTGATGTAATTGATAACGACCGTTGAAGTGATGTTGTCGCCCCTCGACTTCATATATTTGGCAATGCTGTTGGCAGAGATGATCTTTCCCGTATTATCCGCCAAAAACCTGACAAGGTTTTCTAGGAACGCCACATTGCGGATACTGTTCCTCAAGATCACATCTTTCAGCAGCACGGTATGATACACATCCAACTGGTATTGACGTGCGTCCTGCTCGTCGAGACCCATCTTCAGCAATCCCGGCAGACCACCGAATTGGATGTACTTTAACAGCGTTTCATCCGTATCGGGTAGCTGGTGAAATCGCATGAATTCCTCGTAACTCAGTGCTTGAATATAGATTTCCTTGTAGCGGCCTCCGATGAGGGTGCTCAAGTCACTGCTGAGCATTTTCGAATTTGATCCCGTAACCACAATCTCGATGTCGGGCTCTTCATAGTAACTGCGCACACTTTTTTCGAAACCTTCAATATCCTGAATTTCATCAACAAGAATGTAATTCAACTTTTTTCCGTCTCGCCTTCCATCAATATAGGCGTTCAAGTCCTTGTAGGTCTTAATGTCATCAAATTCATGCTTCTCCTTGTCAATGAAGATGACATTGGCACCTTGGTCTTGGCGAACCTTGTCGCGGAACATACGAAGGACAAAACTCTTCCCGATCCTTCGCTGCCCTGTTAATATAATGATTGTATCCTTGCCGAGATAATGCTCGATTTGGTCTAAATACTGCGGCCTTAAAATCGTCTTCATGTTCTGAATTTTATCTTTTACAAAAGAAATTTTTTGCAAAAATAATATTTTTATCTTTTATAAAATATAAAATTTGGATTTTTTTTACTATTGCTGATTCGATTAAAAACTTTATTTTTGCAGTTTATTCTGACAAAAAGCATCTTTTATGGATTATTACTTTACCGAAATCGAAAAGAAATGGCAGCAGTACTGGCGTGACCATCAAATCTATAAAGTCGATATCGACCACAGCAAGCCCAAGTTCTATGTCTTGGACATGTTCCCCTACCCTTCGGGAGCGGGACTGCATGTGGGTCACCCCCTGGGCTATATCGCCTCCGACATCTATGCACGCTATAAGCGGCTGAAAGGTTTCAACGTGCTGCACCCGATGGGTTACGACGCCTACGGCCTGCCTGCCGAGCAATATGCCATCCAGACTGGCACCCACCCCGCCGTTACCACCGAGAAGAACATCAACCGCTACCGCGAGCAGATGGACAAGATCGGGTTCAGCTACGACTGGGACCGCGAGGTGCGCACCTGCGAGCCAGGCTATTACAAGTGGACGCAATGGACCTTCCTCCAGCTGTTCAACTCTTTCTATTGCAACAGATGCCAGAAAGCCCAGCCTATCAGCAAGCTGATTGCCCGCTTTGAGGAAAAAGGCACCGAAGGCCTCGATGTGGCAGAGAGTAAGCCGTTAAGCTTTACTGCCGCCGAGTGGAAAGCCATGAGCGAGAAGGAACAACAGGAAGTGCTGATGAACTACCGCCTGGCCTATCAAGCCGAGGCGTTGGTGAACTGGTGTCCACAACTGGGCACGGTGCTCGCCAACGATGAGGTTGTCGACGGACTCTCTGTCCGCGGCGGCTATCCCGTGGTGCGCAAGTCGATGAAGCAATGGCTGCTCCGCATCACCGCCTACGCCGACCGCCTGCTCCAAGGCCTTGAGACTGTGGAATGGAGCGAGTCGGTAAAGGACGTGCAGCGTAACTGGATCGGCAAGTCCATGGGTGCCTCCGTCATCTTCAAGGTGGACGGTAAAGATATTGATTTGGAAGTGTTTACCACCCGTGCGGATACCTTGTTCGGCACCACCTTCATGGTGCTGGCTCCTGAGCACGAGCTGGTTTCAGAAATCACCACCCCCGAGCAGCGCACCGAGGTGGAGGAATATATCACCCGTACCAAGAACCGCAGCGAACGCGAGCGCATGGCCGAGGTCCGCAAGGTGAGCGGCGCCTTCACAGGCGCCTACGGCATCAACCCCATCACGGGTGCCAAGCTCCCCATCTGGATCGCCGACTACGTACTGATGGGCTATGGCACCGGCGCCATCATGGCCGTGCCCGCCCACGACAGCCGCGACTTCGCCTTCGCCCGTCATTTCAACTTGCCCATCATCCAAGTAGTGAAGAAACCTGGCACCGAGCCAACCGACCCCGCCACCTGGGAGGAGAGTTTCGACGCCAAGGACGGCGAACTGGTCAACTCGGGCTTCCTCAACGGACTCACCGTGAAGAAAGCCATCGAACGTATGATCCAAGAGCTGGAGAAGCTCGGCGTGGGCACTGGCAAGACCAACTACCGCCTGCGCGATGCCATCTTCAGCCGACAACGCTACTGGGGCGAGCCTTTCCCTATCTATTACAAGGACGGCATGCCTTACGCCATGGACGAGTCGAAGCTACCGCTGGAGCTGCCTTCCATCGATGAATACAAACCCACCGAAACGGGTGAGCCGCCTTTGGCCCGCGCCAAGAACTGGGTCACCGAAGAGGGCTACCCCATCGAGACCAACACCATGCCCGGCTTCGCCGGATCGAGCGGCTACTACTACCGCTACGAGGATCCGCATAACGACAAGGAATATTTCAGCCGCGAAGCCAACGACTATTGGCAAAACGTGGATCTTTATATTGGCGGCGCCGAACACGCCACCGGCCACCTGATTTATAGCCGTTTTTGGTGCAAGTTCCTCTACGACATCGGGTTGGCTTGCAAGGACGAGCCCTTCCAACGCATGATCAACCAAGGCATGATCCAAGGCCGCTCCAGCTTCGCCTATCGTGTCAATTTGGAGAAGCTGTGCGAATACGACGTTTGGAACATTATCAAGGATAAGCGTTTGGGCGTGGAATTCATCAAGGACTTCAAGGACGGCCGACGTCGGTTCGACTTCTTCTGCCCCGAAAAGGGCATTATCATCGACATCAACCGCATGGGTAACCTCGAAAAGGTGGCTGAGCCGTGGGAGGAATACGCGGCATCGAAGGGCTACAAGCTGCTTCTGGTACCCAATATCGATGTCCTGAACGACTATAGGGATAAAACCAATATCGTTGAGCAGAAGATCAAGGATTTGATTGCAGGCAAGGAGGTTCCGACTTTCGTTGAAGGTGAAGGGTACAACAGAGGTCCTATCTTCGTCTCCAAAAACATCCCCGACCGTGAGCTGTTCAGCGATCCGATTCACGTGGACATCAACATGGTGCACAACGATATTCTCGACATTGAAGCCTTTCGTCAATGGCGCGACGACCTTCACAACGCCCACCTTATTAAAGAAATGGACAAGGACGGCAACGAAATCTATGTTTGCGGTTCGGAAGTCGAAAAGATGTCGAAGTCGATGTATAATGTGCAGAACCCCGACGACATCGTGGAGAAATATGGCGCCGACACGCTGCGTCTCTACGAGATGTTCCTCGGTCCTTTGGAGCAATCCAAGCCCTGGGACACCCAAGGCATCGAGGGTACCTTCCGCTTCCTGCGCAAGTTCTGGAGGCTGTTCCACAACGAGAACAACGAGTTCTGCGTCAGCGACGAGCCTGCCACGGCACCCGAGCTGAAGAGTCTGCACACCCTTATTAAGAAAGAGGAAGAAGGCATCGAGAGCATCTCGTTCAACACCGTGGTCTCCGCCTTCATGATCTGCGTCAACGAGCTCAACGACCTCAAGTGCAACAAGCGCGAAATCCTTGAACCGCTGGCCGTGATGATCTCACCTTATGCTCCACACATCGCCGAAGAACTGTGGCACCTATTGGGTCACAAGACTTCAGTGGTCAACGCCACCTTCCCCGTCTACGATGAAAGCAAGACCGTGGAGAACAGCTTCAACTACCCCATCAGTTTCAACGGCAAGATGCGCTTCAACATGGAACTGCCTGTGACCATGACCGCCGACGAGGTGCAAGCCGCCGTGCTGGCCGCTCCCGAGGCAGCCAAGTGGATCGAGGGCAAGCAGATCCGCAAGGTGATCTACGTGCCGAAGAAGATCGTGAATATCGTGGTGGGATAATCAAATCGGACGACCATTATGGAGCAGCAACAATTAACTGATAACATACCTTATTTCATGCTGTATGGTGGGTCGGCATTTGCCGCTCTTATCGCTTGTTGCTATCTACTGTTTCGACGTGGCAATGCTTTCGCGGCCGACGTCACATCGCCGATACGGCTGCGCTATTGGGCTGCGGCATTCTTTGGTGTCATGTCCGTGGGTCATGTATGGTGGTTTCTTTTCTATAGCTATTCAGGCGACATTCATTCAGTGAGTTGCATGGTGGTTTCCATGCTTGATTGCGTGGGACTGCTGACCACCATCCCGGGTACGCTGTTCGCCATGCTTCAAGATCGCAAGCGGCACGTATGGCCCATTGTTACGGCAACAATACCTTATGCGGTACTTTGGGGGTTGCATCTGGTGTATTCCAATGCTTATCTCATTAAAATAGCAACTGCCTACATCCTGTTGCTCTATGTGCTGTTTAGTATTTATATGGTATATGCTGTCAAGCAATATGCTCGGTGGCTCCGTAACAATTATGCCGACTTGGAGCATAAGGAGGTAAGGTTAAGTTATGTGCTGGTTGTCATTATGTTGCTGGTAATCACCGTTTATGGGTTTGATGGCGGCGATATAACCATCAGCTATGTCGTGCAGATGCTTGGCCTCTTGCTTATCGGCTTTCTGCTGTGGCGAGTGGAGACACTTCAACAATTGGATGTCATGGCAACTCAAGATGTGGAAGAAACGCCTACGGAGTCTGAAGAAGTTGAGCCCTCGAACATTTCCTCCGAAATCGGACAACTGCTTGAACGGCATTGTGAGGACGAGCAACTTTATTTGCAGCACGACCTCTCACTTTCCCAGCTTTCTCAGACCATTGGCACTAACCACTACTACCTCAGTCAGTATTTCACTCAGCAAGGCCTGACCTACAACGCCTACATCAACGGCTTGCGCATCCGCCATTTCATCAACCTCTACCGCGAAGCTGTCGCTGACCAGCGCACTTTCACTGCTCAACAGCTGGCTCACGAGAGTGGTTTCCGGAGCTACAGCACCTTCAGTGCTGCTTTCAAACAGCGCATGGGACAGACTGTGACCGCATGGATGAATAGCGAAGCTAACAAGTAGGAAGGAATCTTACCAATCAATTCTTCAAGTCGAATTGACCTGGTACTCAGAAACCGAAAAATGACTTTCAAAATCTGCAAAATCAGTTTCAGAATCTGCAATTATTATCAGAATCTGCAAAAATTGTTTCAGAATCTGCAAAACTTTTGGTTCAAGGGTTTTGAGGCGATTTTGATGCGGTTAAATGGATTATTTTTGTATCTTTGATACAAAGAAAATATTCAAATAACAAATAGCTAGTATGACAAAAAAACTTTTACTTATCATCGCTCTGCTGTGCGCGGTTGCGCAAGGAGCTTGGGCACAAAGTGTTTGGGACGGTCACACTTCGACATGTCCAACTCACTATTCAACACATTGGACCGGAAGCGAATGGGTATTAAATACGATACAAATCTATTCGGCTGACGAATTGGCTTATATCAGTGAACACTGGACTGATTCGCCAGATGATTGGGTGAATACCGACAAGGATTTTCATGAGATATCCTACGAACTGTATGCAGACCTCGACATGACCGCCGCAAACTGGACACCTATGGGTAGCGAAAACTATACTGGCGCATTCTACGGCAACGGCCACACCATTCGCTACAAGATTGACGACTCAAGTATCAGCAGCAACTACCAGGGACTCTTCGAAACGATTGGCAGCGACGGCTCGGTGAATGACCTCCACGTGGACTGCTATATTAAAGTCGGTAATGCGTCAAATGTAGCCGGCATCTGCGGCGAGAACGAAGGCACCATAAGGAACTGCTGGGTGAGCGGCCACATCGAAAGCAACCACTACAGCGCGTACGATGCCGACCTGGGCGGCATTGCCGGCCTAAATGACAACAGCGGCACCACTAAGTACTGCTGTGTAACGGCCGATGTAAAGAACACCAATGGCAATTCCGGCGTAGGCGGCATTGCCGGCAGCAACGAAGGAACCATCCAGCATGTCACCTTCTACGGCGAAGTTTCGGTGGAGCACGCCCAGGACAATAAATACGTGGGCGACCAGGACGGAACGCTGGAGTATTATTACGACACGTTCAACCAAGACGAATACAATGCTGCCAGCGGCAACGACGTGTACTGCGATGCCATACTGCACCCATACGCCACCATTATCAACAGCGTTGGCAACGGTGTCATTGTGGCCAATCCCGCAAGGACATACGCCAATCAAACCGTCACTCTGACCGTCACGTCTGGCTTGTTGGAGACCATCTCCATAAAGGATTCTGACGGCAACAATGTATCTTACAGCGGCAATGCCGCCAGCGGCTTTACCTTCACAATGCAGCATCGCGACATCATAGTCACGACCCAGTTCGACACAACAGACTGGGATGATGAGAATTTGGGCACGGAGAACAACCCCTACATCATCGACAAAAATGACGAATGGACCGATTTCGTCAATCATGTCAACAACGGCAACAGCTACAGCGGCAAATATGTGAAGCTGACCACCAACATCAGCATAAACAGTATGGCGGGCAGCTACCAAAGCGACGATAATTACCAGCCCTTTAGCGGCACGTTCGACGGCGACGGACACACGCTGACCTTCAACAAGTCGGACTTCACGGATATATACGCTGCGCCATTCCGCTGTGTGGGCTCTGCCTCCTTCCGTAACCTGCATGTGGCTGGCACCATCAATACCACTTATCAGTATGCAGGCGGTATGATAGCCTGGATAGTCAATGGCAACACTGTGTCTATACAGAACTGTCGCTCGTTGATGACCATCAACAGCTCGAACAACACCAACGGCGGCTTCGTTTCCCGCTTGGGCGACAATGCTACGCTCACGATAAGCGACTGTATTTTCTATGGAAGCTTTGAGGGCACAGGTCACGCCAACGGCGGCTTCATAGGCTATTGTCAGGGTGGCAGTTCGGCCACCTTAGTGGATTGCCTTTTTAAGCCCAACCACATCAGTTGTGACTTAACCTCGTGCCAGACGTTTTCACGCGGTGTCGAAGCCACGCTCACCAGATGCTACTGCACGCAGACTCTCGGCACTCCGCAAGGCTGGCTGGCCTATGCCACCGAACCTTCCGTCGGGTTCTACATATCAGTAACGGCTGCTGACGGCAACACATACTATGGGGTCATCGGCGTAGAGACTGGAAACCAATCTTATAAGACATATCAGATAAGTGAGGACATGGAAATCCCGTTGCGCATCATCGCCAGTGGCAATGTCACGCTGAATCTCGGTGAAGGCACTACACTCCATGCTCCCAAGGGCATCGACATGAGCAATGGCAGCAGTCTGACCATCAACGGTCCAGGCACGATAACCATCGACAATTGTGACAATTTTATGGCTGGTATCGGCTTGTCGAGCACAGGTGTACTCACCATCAACAGCGGCGTGGTGAATGTTACTGGAGGAGAAGAAGAAGGCGCAGGCATAGGCGGCAACAACCTCGGTAACGGAAGCTGCGTCATTATCCATGGTGGCGTGGTCAACGCCGTGGGAGGATGGGGCGGCGCAGGCATAGGCGGCAACAAACTCGGTAACGGAGGCAACGTCATTATCCATGGTGGCGTGGTCAACGCCACTGGAGGACAAGGTGGTGCAGGCATAGGTAGCGGCGCTGACTTTAGTATTAATAACTCTCAAAATCACCCATGTGGCGACGTTGTCATCACCGGCGGTCAGGTGACAGCTATCGGCAACAAGGTTTATGGTATTGGTCCTGGTGCGGCGCACGTAGGTGAATATCACAACGGTACACTGCAACTAAGCTGGACCAACACTGACGACTTCGTCTTCATCAGTACCGCTTCCGACGTAAGTTATACTAAAAGAACTTTAAGCAGCATCACCTTTGAAAATGGGAAACAATTCTACCTTGAGCATGCTGCGGCTATTGCCACAGAGAGCAACCTCTACGGCTATAAGCTTTTGCCTTATACGGGCACACTGCCGTCGCTTGCCGGCACAGGCACGGCTGGAGACCCTTTCCTCATCAACAATCATGATGATTGGTTGTTATTCTACTGGTATGTCAACAGTGGCACCAACAGCTACAGCGGCCAGTATGTGAAGCTGATGACCGACCTCACTATCACGACAACGATAGGCTTTCGCGATGACAAGCCATTCAGCGGAACCTTCCTCGGAAACGGCCATACGCTGACGGCTAACCTGACTGGCACGATTTATGATCTCGACGTCAACAATGAGCAAGGCACTGCACCGTTCCACTACATCAAGAATGCCACCATCAAGGATCTAACCATAGCAGGCAACACTTACTCTACCTCAAAACATGCTGGAGGTCTCGTGGGCTTCGCTGACGGCACCAACCTCATTGAGGGCTGCATCGTTACCTCCACTTTACATCTTAGCAATAAATATGCCGGCGGCATCATCGCACACGGACTGAACTCCACTACCACCCTCCGGGACTGCGTCTTTGCCGGCACCATCACGAGCTATTACGAAAACTCAGTCTATACCGGCAATAATGTCATAGAAATCGGCGGCATCTGGGGCTGGGGCGACAACGGCACTCCCACGCTCGTGAACTGTTTGGAAAAAGGCTCCTACGACAACATCAAATCCATGCACCCAATGGGCTTGCAGGGCAACAAAGGCACAATCACCAACTGCTACTACGTAAACCAGCAGATAGGCTCGCCCACCAATGCCTGCACCGTCAGCGGGGCCTATAAAGTCGAAAACTCACTGTCTGGCTTATGCAAGAAGATAACCATTGAGGGCTTCACAGTGTACTCACACTCCTGCACCGTCAGCGGCGTGGAAGCAAATTATTTTATGACTGAAAACCCCATCAACGTTGACCCCGTCATTACTGACCCCTTTGGCACAACACTCAACTTCGACACCGACTACACGGTCACGCTCGATGGCGAGTCGGTAGAGGCGCTCCCTATCAGCATCAGCACCACGGGTAGCCACACGCTGGTTTTCACCGGCAAGGGCAGTTATGTCGGCACAAAGAGCGTCGAGACTTACTTGATTAACAGCCTCAATGGCACTGGCTCGGATACCGACCCTTACATCATCAACAACACAGACGAATGGAACACTTTTGCCTATTTCGTCAACAATGGCTTTAACAACTACAATGGCGAGTTCGTGAGACTGGATGCCAATATCAACATTTCCCAAACAGTTGGATTACGCGACAACAAGCCTTTCAGCGGCACTTTCCTCGGTAATGATCACACCATCACGGCAAGCATCAACAGCACGACGACCGGCACTGGTGCCAATGAGCAGGGCGTGGCTCCATTCCACTATATCAACGGCGCCACCATCAAGGACCTGAAGGTGGCGGGCACCATTGCCTCGGCAAGTTACCACACCTCAGGACTCGTGGGCTTCGCCAATGGCACCAATACGATAGAGAACTGCCTTGTCACCGCCACGATTAACATCAGCAGCAACTACGCCGGCGGTATCATCGGCCACGGCCTGAACTCCAACACCACCATCGAGGGCTGCGTCTTCAACGGAACCATCAACGGTGTAGATGCTGAACGTTCCAACATCGGAGTCATCTGGGGCTGGAGC
>JAGCPG010000142.1 GCA_017645245.1 Bacteroidales bacterium | reverse complement strand
TTATCTCACAACAACTTTTTTTATAAAGACATCGTCAACACGAAGCAAATAAGTTCCGTTAGCCAAATCACCCACATTGATCTCATTCGAGCCTTTGATGGTCTTCACCAGTTGGCCCAAGGTATTGAACACCTGAATCTCAGCGACTTCAACGCCCTGAATATGAACGAAATCCGTGGCAGGATTGGGATAAGCCAAAACCGTTGGAGCCTCGAATGACGACACTGCCACATTGGACTCGGTAGTGAAATAACGTGGCGAGCTAACCCATTGAGCACCATCGTCGAACTTTAGCGATATCATGTAGCCATATAGTGTGTCAGGAATCAAGTTTTCAATGATGAGCTCAACATGGTCTTCAACGTCGATAACCACATTATACATATTGTTGATGGCGCCTTCGTCCATATCGTAATAGATAAACTTGGCTTCCATGAAGTGGCCATTGCCTTCGTGAATGTCAGCCGAAAGCCTTGCTGAGGTAGCGGTAATGTCGCTCGCCTCCCAAAGCTTGTAATCGGAAAGGCGGTGGATGGGATAGCCGTTGTTGGTGCCATTGTCCATCACGTAGGCATGAGCGTAGTTGTCGACCGTATTCTTGAACTCCTCGGTCTGCATCTCGGCAGCAGTCATGCTGGTGCCATAGTTTGTGGTGCCGCCGCAGGTATTCAGGTAATAGCAGTTGGTAACCGAGAGCGAGGCCTCGGCTTTTGTCGGGTTGATAGGGCTGATCATGCCGAAGATGCCGCCTTTGGTAGAAGCGTTGAGGGTTCCCACGTTGTAACAACTCTCAACGGTCACATTATTTTCCTGTAAGGTGGCTCCAAGAATTCCCGCCGCCACGCTCAAGAAAGAGGCGTTAGCCGTAATGGCAGCCGTGTTATAACATTCTTTAATATGGGCTTTATCCATGGCTATTCCGACGATGCCTCCAGCGCCTGCTGCGGATGTAAAGCCTCCATTATTGGTAGCGCTGATGCTTCCCGAAAACGAGCACTCTTCGATGACGCTATTCTCAGCCGCGAGTGCCACAATACCGCCTACGCCGCAAAAAGTCCCGTTGTTGCTCACGCTGATGGTGCCCGAGAAACTGCACTGGAACAGCATGGCTTCGTCAACGATACCGCCTACGATGCCGCCAGCGCCAGTACCTGTGGTAGTGATGTTGGCATTGGTTACCGACAAGTGCTTGATCTGTCCGTAGTCATTCTCTCCGAGGATGCCGCACCATTCCCCGCCAAGGCCTGCAAACAAGCCACACACATCGTCATTCGACTGGATCTTGAGATGGTCGATGTTATGGTACCAACCGTCGAAAATACCTGCGAAATAATAGCCTTCCATGTTCATATTAACATTACCGATGGGTGTCCAATTGATGTCGTTCAGGTCGAGATCGTCGGTCATCAAAAAGTAGGTTTGTCTGAAGACCGCCGAGCCTTGGGCCTGATAGCCTTCGTTGACTTTTTCGGCGAGATATGCCAGATGGGCTGCCGTCTCGATCAGATACGGATCGCTCTCGGTGCCGGTGCCGGTGGTCCACGGTTCGGAACCGCCGTCCCATACGTTGACGGCCATCAGGTTAGATGCCAGAAAGATAGCGATAAGGGTGGAGAATAGTTGCTTCATAATTTTTCAAATTACCGGTTTTGAGGCTGCAAAAATAACAAATTCTGTGTATCTTTGCACCTTAATTTGACAATCCCGAAATGTCCAACATACTCGACCAACTTAACGAACCCCAACGCGAAGCCGTCACCACGGTGAACGGCCCTCTGATGGTCATCGCCGGTGCCGGCTCGGGCAAGACCCGCGCCCTCACCTACCGCATCGCGTACATGATCTCCGAAGGCATCGATCCCTTCTCGATCATGGCGCTGACCTTCACCAACAAGGCCGCCCGCGAGATGAAAGACCGTATCGTGAAGCTCGTCAACGCCGACGACGCGCGCAACGTGTGGATGGGCACCTTCCACTCCATCTTTGCCCGAATCTTGAGGATCGAAGCCCAATATATCGGCTTCACCTCCACCTTCACGATCTATGACACCGACGATTCGAAGGCGTTGATCAACATGATCCTCAAGGAGATGCAACTGGATCCCAAAGTGTATCCTGCCAAGTCGATCCTGGCCCGCATCTCCGCTGCCAAGTCGAGCCTCTATTCGCCTCAGGATTACGCCAACGACGCTGAGATCCAGGAGACCGACCGCAAGGCCAACAAGCCGTTGATCGCTCAGATTTTCCAAGTTTACAACGACCGTCTGCATCGCGCCAACGCCATGGACTTCGACGACATCCTATACTACACCAACGTACTGCTCCGCGACAATCCCAACATCCTCTACAAATACCAGAACCACTTCAAGTACATCTTGGTGGACGAGTACCAGGACACCAATTTCGCACAATACCTGATCGTCAGGCGCTTGGCGGCGCTCTTCGAGAATTTATGTGTGGTGGGCGATGATGCCCAGTCCATCTACGGTTTCCGTGGCGCCAACATCCAAAACATCCTGAATTTCAAGAACGACTACCCCGATTATAAGCTGATCCGATTGGAGCAAAACTACCGCTCCACCAAAACCATCGTCGAGGCTTCGAACAACATCATCGCACACAACCGCGACCAGATCAAGAAGCGCGTTTGGAGCGACAACGAGCAAGGTGAATTGATCACCCTTTTGCACGCCTCCACCGACTCCGAGGAAGGCATCATGGTGGCCAACTCCATCTTCCACTATAAGATGTCGCGGCAGCTCAACAACAAGGATTTCGCCATCCTTTACCGAACCAATGCCCAGTCGAGATCGATGGAAGCTGCCCTGCGCAAGCAAAACATCCCGTACAAGATCTACGGCGGTCTTTCGTTTTATGATCGCAAGGAAATCAAGGACCTTTTGGCCTATTTCAGGGTGACCATCAACCCAGAAGACGAGCAGTCGCTGTTGAGGATCATCAACTATCCGGCAAGAGGCATTGGCGAAAAGAGCATCGAACGCATGATGGTGTTCGCCAACGAGCACAAAACCTCCATCTGGCAATGCATCTCCAACGACCAGTTTCCGCAGGACTTCAACATGGGCACGGTAAACCGTGTTCGTGACTTCGTGGTGTTGATCAAGAGCTTCCAGAGCCTTCAAAGCAAGATGAACGCCTTCGAGCTGGCCAAACATATCACCAACACCATCGGCATC
This sequence comes from Bacteroidales bacterium, assembly GCA_017645245.1. Taxonomy (GTDB): domain Bacteria; phylum Bacteroidota; class Bacteroidia; order Bacteroidales; family F082; genus Limimorpha. The sequence goes on along the minus strand of JAGCPG010000142.1, from coordinate 452 downwards.
ATCAAGCTTTTGAAGGAGGAAGACACCCCCGAGAGCGTCAGCCGTGTGGAGAACATCGAGGAATTGCTCAACGCCATCATGGAATTCTCTGATCAACAGGTGGATGAGACCACCGGCGAGGCCGCCCAAGTCGACCTAGTGCGATTCATGGAAGACGTCGCCCTGCTCCCCGACAACGAGATGAAGAAGGACGACAACACCGAGGATTGCGTAAGCCTGATGACCATCCACTCCGCCAAGGGATTGGAGTTCCCATACGTTTACGTAGTGGGCATGGAGGAAAACCTCTTCCCGGGCATCCTTTCTTTGAGCACAAGAGAAGAGCTTGAAGAAGACCGCCGGCTGTTCTACGTGGCCGTCACCCGCGCCATGACTAAACTCACCTTGAGTTGCGCCGAAACGCGTTACCGTTACGGCAATCTGACCCTCAGCGAGCCATCGAGATTCATCGA
>JAGCPG010000141.1 GCA_017645245.1 Bacteroidales bacterium | reverse complement strand
TTTGCGCCATAAAAAGAGGTTATTAAGTGTTTACCGACGACGACAATTCCTGGGAAGAAGAAAACGACGATGAAACCGGCGAAGCCGTATCGCGTTTTGAGGATATGCTTGAAAACCAGCGCCCTACATATTTCGACGCTGAGGAATTCGAGTTGATCATCGACTATTATATGCAAAACAACAACCTCAAACGCTCACGCCAAGCCGTGGATCTCGCCCTCTCACAACACCCCGACGACATCAACCTTAAGATCAAGAACGCCAGACAGTTCCTCGTAGAAAACGACCCGAAGAAGGCCTTCGAACTGCTGGATCAAATGGAGATCAACTACGACGAGCCGGACTATTTCCTTACTTTGGGTTCATGCTATGCTGCCCTAGGTAAGCACCAAAAGGCTATCGACACCTACACCACCGCCTTGAGCTATTTCGACGAGGACGAGAAAAGCGAGCTCTATCACGCCATAGGCTATGAATATCAAGGACTTGGATTCTTCAACAAAGCCATTGAGTTTTACAAGAAATCGCTGAACATCCCCACCGACGACGCCTTCTACAACAACACTTACGGCGACCTGATCAACTGCTACATCTCGACTGGACAGACCGACCAAGCCATCGCCTACTTCAAACAACGCATTGAGGAGGATCCCCACGAGGTTGAGTCGTGGTCGGCGTTGGGCGACATCTACCGCCGTCTGGACCGATTGGAGGAAGCCGCAGAGATGTACGAATACGTCCTAGCCATCGACCCCACCCATATATGGGCCAACATGCACCTGGCCAATTCCTACTATGATCTGAATCGCTTCCACGAGGCCATCGATTCGTTGAATGAAGCCATGGCCCACGGCCTGGAGACCTCGATGATCCATGCCTCGCTCGGCGACTGCCACTATCGGCTGGAGAACTACGTGGACGCCCAAAAAGAATACAATAAAGCACTGAGTATCAATGAGTACCTAACCGAGGCTTGGTCAGGGCTCGGGTATGTGTACAGCGACAACGGCGACAGCCACAACGCCATCAAGTTCTTCGAGAAGGCCTACGAACTGGAGCCTTTCAATGACGATCACCTCTACAACCTCGCTGCGGAGTACCGCAAGATCAACGAAAACGAGAAAGCACTGTCCTATCTGCTTGAGATTGAGAAACATGAGCCTAAGGATCCCGACCTTTATTTCTTCCTCGGCGATCTCTTGGCCGACATGGATCGCATGGACGAGGCCATCTGCTACCTCAACCTCGGCTTGCAGCGCACCGACAACGACTCTACCCTGCTCTACCTGCTAGCTTACCTGCATCTAGAGCGCAACGAGCGCAATCTAGCGCTGCATTACCTGGAGGACGCCCTTAAGGCCAATCCCTCTTATTATAAGGAGTTTATCGAATACAATCCCGAGCTCATCACCCAAGATTTGGAGGTGATGGAGTTGATTTATAAGATAAAAGATAAAAGATAAAAGATAAGAGATAAAAGTTATGGCTATTAAGAGTATCGTTGGAGAGAAGAGCTTGGCTTTCGGGAAAAGAATAGCCAAATGTTATAGGTATTTGAGATACTCCAAAAAAGAACATATTCTTTCCGACCAACTACTTCGAAGTGGAACGAGTATTGGGGCCAATATTAGAGAGGGTTTATACGCCCAAAGCCGAAAAGATTTTATTAACAAACTAAATATAGCTCTTAAAGAGTCAGCCGAAACTGATTACTGGCTTGAGATTATTCATATAGCCGATTACCTTAACGAAGAAGAATACTTATCATTGAAAAAAGACAACGATGAATTATTACGATTACTAGCCTCTATCGTTAAAAAACCAAAATAACGATTCCCAATCTTAACTTTTATCTTTTATCTCTTATCTTTTATCTATGAAGAATTACCTATATGTTTTCCTGATCGCCATGGTTCCGCTGATCGAGCTCCGCGGCGCCATCCCTGTGGCTTACGGCATCAAAGCTGCCATGGCTAACCCTGAGGAATTCAGCCTGTTATGGGCTTACGTAGTGATCGCAGTGGGCAATATGTTGCCGGTGCCTTTCATTTTCTTCTTCGCACGCAAGGTGCTGGAATGGGGCAAGGACAAAAAACTCACCGGCAAGTTCTTCACCTGGTGCCTTGAGAAAGGCCATAAAGGCGGCGAAAAGCTGCAATCCAAGGCTGGTCGCGGCTTGTACGTGGCCTTGTTGCTCTTTGTCGGCATCCCGTTGCCCGGCACTGGCGCATGGACCGGCACGTTGGCAGCGAGCTTCCTTGACATGGACTTCAAGAAAAGCATGTTGGCCGTGGTAGGCGGCGTTGCCCTGGCCGGCGTGATCGTCGGAGTGCTTTGTACCTTGGGCTTCGGTGCCATTTTCGGCATCAATTAACCTCTTACCTTTCACCTCTCACCTCATGAAGCGCTTCGCCCTGATCGGTCACCCCTTGGGACATTCGTTCTCGCAAGCCTATTTCACTGAGAAATTCCAGAGGGAGAAGATCGATGCCTGTTATGAGGTATTTGATCTCGAAAATATTTCAGAAATCCGTCAGATTCTATTAAAATATACTGATTTACAAGGATTTAATGTAACAATTCCTTATAAGGAAGCCATTATTCCCTATTTGGATGATATAGATAAAACGGCTGAAGAAGTCGGGGCGGTGAATACCGTGAAGGTGCTGGAAGACGGCAAGCTAAAAGGTTTTAATACGGACATTATTGGATTAGAAGCTTCGCTTTGCGTCATTGCGAAGGAGGCTCGCCACCCTGCTCTAATCCTTGGAACCGGCGGCGCCTCGAAAGCCGTTCAATATGTATTGAAACAGCAAGGTCTCCCCTTTCATCTGGTGAGTCGCGATCCCAACAAAGGCCATTTTACTTACGAAGCTTTAACTCCGGAAATCATCAAGGAACACCTATTAATAATAAACGCCACCCCCGTGGGAATGGCACCCAAAATCACCGAAGCCCCAGTAATTCCTTACGAAGCGCTCACTTCGCAACATATTCTGTTCGATTTGATCTATAATCCTGAAGAAACACTCTTTCTGAAACGCGGAAAAGAGCATGGCGCCCAAACCATCAACGGACTCACGATGCTTCATGCCCAAGCCGAGGCGTCATGGGAGGTTTGGAATCAGGAATAACGAGTAAATTCTAGCGTCTCTGCTGTTTTTCCTCTTTGCCAATGACCTTATTGAGCTTGGTCAGATCCTCGCCGAAAATATAGGTCAAACGCAATGAAAACTGGTTGTTGTATTGCAACCTGACCTTGCTCGGGACGGTGCCGCCGGCGTCCTGATACAACAGTCGCGTACGGATGGGGACAAAGGAATACTGGTAGCGCAACTGGGCATGCAGTCCTCTCCAGATGCGGATGCGGGCATCGGCGCAGAAGCTGAAGTCGTGTTTCCGATACGAGTTGGAATTCTCAATCAGGAGATGGCCTTCACTATCGTAAAACTCGGGTTTGTCAAGGTCTTCGATGGTACGGATGGAGCTAAGGTCTTCGCCCGAATGGCCATCTTTCCAGCGCAGTTTGCCGTCGCCGATGCGGGTATCGGTCTCCACGCCGTTGACCTTTTCGGAGAAGCCAATCAAACGGCCGTAAGAGGCACCGATGCCAAGGGAATAGCGGTGCTTGTCAATGAAATAAACCATCACAGGAATCTCCATATAATTGAGTTTCAGGTCGTAACTGCCGGCGTAATAGCTTGAGTATGAGATGGAATCACGTTTGTAGGCGCCTTTGGGATTGTAGACGATCTCCAAGCCCACGTCGAGCCAATCATTCACCACGTTGAGCAGCACACCCGCGCCCACTTGGCCTTTGATGCGCTTGTAGCCATAGCAGTCGTCGCCGTCTACCTGGGCGAAGCCGACACCGCCAAACACCTCACCCTTAAAGAGTTGAGCGTTCAAAGGATTGAAAAAAGATGTGAGAAAAAACGCGATTATCAAAAGCAGGTTACGTAGTTTCATGGCTGATCGATCTTGGATTGCAAAATTACGATTATTTAACGATGGATTGGAAAAAAAATTGTTTTACCCCTTGACAAAACCTAATAATTAATATATCTTTGCAGAAAAATGTTATGTCACGTTTCCATTTCAAGCATTTCAGCCTCTGTCATGACCGTTCCACCATGAAGGTGGGGACCGATGCCGTTTTGCTGGGCGCTTGGGTGGAAGTGAAGCCATCTGACTGGGTGCTTGACATTGGCACGGGATGCGGTGTGTTGCCATTGATGCTGGCGCAAAAAGGCATTGCCAAAGTCCATGCCGTCGACCTTGACGAGGCCTCGGCCTTGGAAGCTGCGGAGAATTTCCAAGCCTCGCAATGGAGCCGACAGCTATTTGCCTTCCATGCGGATATTCGAAAGTTCACGATGCAGTGCGCTTACGACCTCATTATCAGCAATCCGCCCTTCTTTATCAACTCTTTTAAATGTGACGCCGATCGCCGAAATCAGGCAAGACACACCGATACTTCATTGACTTTCAATGATTTAATTACATCAGTTCGGCGTTTGCTGAAACCAGAAGGAAGATTCGCCCTCGTCCTTCCTGAAAGAGAATCTCACGATTTTATTCCGCTGGCGGAACAAGCGAATCTCTTTTTATTCAGAAAAGAAAACATCATCCCCATCGAAGGCAAAACGCCCAATCGGGTCAACCTTGAACTTCGATATGGTAAGCCCGAAACGGTTTTGGTTTCGAACCTAATCATCCGCCATGAGGACGGTTCGTTTACCGATAATTACCAAGAAAGAGTAAGGGATTTCTATTTGGGATGATATCTCCTCCAACGATCATCCGCACCCCATCGGGGTGCCATATCGGTAGAAAAATTTAAAATAATAATTAATTATTTATATGATTCACACATATACCCAAATCCATATCCAAACCGTTTTCGCCGTTCAAAACCGGATGTCTTTAAACCCCGATGGGGTGCGGTTATTAACCTAAATACATATCGATCAATCCCTCCGGGGCCTTCACGTAGAGCTTCTTGGCTTTGCGGTCTACTTTTTGGATGACTTGGTCGAGGATGGGAATCAGAATCTCCTTTCCGTCCATGATGACTTGGATGATGGCTTGGGTGGGATATTCGATCACCTCGTTGATGGGACCGAGTTCGCCTTTTTCGGCGTCGATCAAGGTGAAGCCTTTGATTTCGTGGTAATAGAACTGCTTGCCCGAGAGCTTCGGAAGCATCTCCAAAGGCAGATAAACCTCCTTTCCCGTGAGGGCCGAAGCCGCTTCCACCGTGCGGATGTCCTGGATGGTCACAAAAAACTTGTCGCCGCTGCTCACGATCTTCTCCACAAAGAAAGGCGTCAGCACCTTGTTGATTTCCAGCAGGAAATACTTCATGTCGTGGTACGCCGACGGATCGTCAACATCGAGCTTGATGGTGATTTCACCCTTGATACCGTGGGTCTTGGCCACGCGTCCCAAATAAAAACAATCGTCCTTGGTCATTTTTTCGCAATTATTCAAATGCAAAAATAAGGGATTTTTCTATCTTTGCGTCCAAAATAAGGAGAAATGCACGATTTTCTGGATTTGTTTCTGGATGTCCTGAGAAACAGCTTCTTGATCACGGGTTTGGTGATCATCATGATGCTGATGATTGAGTATATCAACATCCATTCGGAGGGGAAATGGTTCAACCGACTGCGCCAACACCGTTTCGGACAGGTGGTTTTAGGCGCTGGACTGGGTATCATCCCGGGCTGCATGGGCGGATTCGCAGCCGTGTCGATGTATTCGCACAAGCTGCTGAGTTTCGGCGCGTTGATTGCCATGATGATCGCTTCGTCGGGCGACGAGGCCTTTGTGATGCTCGCCATGATCCCCAAGGAAGCCCTGATCTTGTGCGCCGTGCTGTTCGTGGTGGCCATCCTGGTCGGCTGGATCGTCGACCTGCTCTCGAAGAAGCAAAACCTTGATCCGTCGCACTGCACCGACGGATTCCAGCTTCACGAGGAGGAGCGCCACCATGGCACCATCCAAGAGAAGGCCAGCTTGAAAAACCTGAAACACGCCAGTGCCGAGCGCATCGCCCTGTTGTTGGGCGTGGTGATCTTCATCATCGCCTTGGCTTTCGGTTTGCTGGAGCATGACCATGAGCAAGAGCACGAAGCCGTCGAAACACTAAGCCACGTCAACGTGTTCGACGAATATTGGCTGAACCTGTTTTTCGCCATCGTAAGCCTCTTTGTGGTTTGGTTCATCGCCACGGCTAACGAGCACATCATCAAGGAACACCTGTGGGAACACGTCATCCGCAAGCATTTCCTGAGCATCTTCCTATGGACTTTTGGTGCCCTGTTGGTCATCGAGCTTGGTCTGCATTACCTCGACATGGAGTCGTGGATCAACTCCAACATCCTCTGGATGATCCTGCTGGCGGTGCTGGTAGGCATCATCCCCGAATCGGGGCCCCACATGCTGTTTGTGACACTGTTTGCCACCGGCATGGTGCCGTTCTCCGTGTTGCTGGCCAGCTCCATCTCGCAGGATGGACACGCCTCTCTTCCACTGCTCGCTGAAAGCAAACGCAGCTTCGTGAAAGCAAAGATCATCAACGCACTCGTTGCGGCCATCATAGGATACACTTGCTATTTTATTGGCTTTTAACATTTTAAAGACATGAAAATCATCCTTGCCACCGACTTCAGCAAAGAAAACCAGATGCTTGTCCCCTACGCCCTCGACTTATTGAAGCCGACGGGAGGCTCCATCATTCTGTTTCACGCCTTCATGGACCATTTCGAGGTGACCGACGCCAAGGCCACAGCCGAGGAATCCATGAAGCAAAGCATTGATTTTCTGAACAATGAGATAGCAAAACAAAACCTGACAGACATTGAGGTCACGGCGAAGCTTATGGACGGCTATCCCGAGCAGGAGTTGCTGAGACTCACTCGCGAGATCCAGCCTGACCTGGTGCTGATGGGTACCCGTGGCCGCGGCCGGAAAGGTTTCCTCGAAGGCAGCATGTCGAAAAGCCTGATGAGCAAGTCGCCTGTGCCGCTGCTTTCGATCCACGAGGAATACCAATACAAGCCCAATAACGAGGTGCTTTACGTAACCAACTTCGACAAATCGGATGCCTCATCCATCGCCAAGGTGTTTGCCATCCTGAAGCCTTACAGCCTACACGTTCATGTGGTGAACTTCGTAATGGACGGCGAGCCTTCTAAAGCAGCCAAACAGATGAAGGAGCTTGAGGACACCTTGAAATATATGAACCTGAACGGCGAGATCTGCTACAAGCTAGTGTACAACAGCAGTCCGCGCGATGCCATGAAAACCTATTGCGAGGAAAACAACATCAGTCTGGCGGCCTTCATCCCCCACCGCAAGCACCTCTATCACCTCTTTTTCAAGGATAAGGTGACGAAAAACGATTTCTTTGACCTGCATATTCCATTGTTGACTTTCCATAAATAAAACTATTTAAAAAATGAAAAACACTCGAATCTTTCTATTCCTTCTATTGGCATTTAGTTCTCTCACCGTTATCGGACAAAAAAAATGGGATTTTGACCTGGGACTTGGCGCATCGCTCAATACCGGCAACGTCAACAATTGCAACGTAAAAAACACCATTGCGGTCAACAGGAACGACAGCCTTATCTCCATGGATGTCAATTACAAACTGCTTTACAGTTCACTCATTGACAAGAAAGACACAGGACGAAAGTGGGAAGAAACGAATTTCGAGGTTAACTGCGGCGCTAAGCTGGATTACAAGCAATACGGGAAATACTCTCCTTTTTTGGCTTGCGAATTTTTTACCAACAAGTATAAAGGATACAATTACAAGGTGAGTGGATTGATCGGCTTAAAATACAGGATTTACACAAAACCCTCAGTATGCGATTATTCCATCAGCGCAGCCTTTGTGGACGATCACTCCCACTATACTGACGAAACCAAGTTGCCCATTAACAACTACCGTATTTCCATCCGTCCAAAGATCAAGCAAAAATTATCCGACAATCTTTATTTGGTACATTTTACCTTCTACCAACCTTCGGTGCTTGATTTCAAAGATTACCTCATCGATAGTGAGACCAAGCTGCAGACCCAAATCACCAAAATGCTTCACCTTGACCTGAGCTTCATTTACGAATACCGTAGCCGTGTCCCGTCGGAAAACTACAAAAAGCACGACATTCACACCGAAGTAACATTTAGGCTGAAGATCTAAGTGAAATATTCTTACTTCTTCCTTCTATCTTCTGTCTTCTTTTACTATCTTTGCCCCGTCAATTAGGGGTGCCTTATCCTTTTGGATTGAAACGCAGGCTGAGATCAAACCCTTTGCACCTGATACGGACAATGCCGACACAGGGAAATGAGTTTCTTCAAGATTTCCTCTATTGATTTAAAAATTATTAATTAACTTTAAATCAAAGAGTTATGTTTAAAAAAAGTGGTTTAGTCCTGTTGTTTGCCAGCTTGATGACCAGCTCCATCAACGCTCAGAACAACAACTTTGTTTATGACACCACGCAGTTTGAATTGCT
>JAGCPG010000140.1 GCA_017645245.1 Bacteroidales bacterium | reverse complement strand
TGCGTGATTGCCTTTCGAAAGTGGAGAAGGAAAAGGTTGGTTTGAAGCTGGAGCTTATTGAAGGCGAAGCACTTGTTGCCGAACGCTTCGTCTCGTTTCACTGATATAGCAATCGGCTGTATAATACGCTGTTAACACGGTTTTTGCGGTTCGCTTGTAGAGCGATGTGGCGAGCTTTGAGGAGAGTGTCTCATCTTCACCGTACATCTGATCTTCTGATGATTCGACATCGTCGATAGGGCTCAATGAAGCAAGATACTGCTCCAAGTCTATGTCCATCCTGTGCTCCAAACGCTCATGATAGGTATTTTGGTCCCATTGGATTGAACTTGATTTAATGGATTCCAAGGTAGGAATCACTTCGGCTTTGGCAAGCAGCACGGGCTCTGCTGTGGGTTTCGCTACGGGTTTCACCGTGGGTTTTGTCGAAGGTTGAGCTGTAGGTTCAACAGGCTCCTTGACAGGACCGGAACCGGCTTTCCAGTTGGGTTGTTTCGTAGGGACAGCGCTTTTATCTGCATGAATCATGTTGGTTTTTGGGGAAGTCAAACTGGCAAGGAGTGATGCCTTGTCGATCCCGATGCCTTGGTCGTGGTTGAAAAACAGTAGACCAATCCCAATGAGTAGCGCGACGGATGCGGCTATCGCAGCGATTCTTGCATAAAGGGGCATGATCATAGTTTTTCGGCGGATCAGGCTGTCTTTCTTAGTGAAGACGACGGCGGTGTCGGGTTCCAACTTGCTGCTGCAGAAGAGTCGGAAGTCTTCTTCGAGTTCGGGATGCAGGGCCACAAAAGCTTCCACCTCCTTCATCTCGGCGGCGTCGAGTTGGCCTTCCATATAATCCACAAACCGTTCTTCGTAGTTTTCCAAATTCGTTTTCATGACTCAATATCAATTAGGTTGTCCATGCTTTTCAAGTAGTTTTTCAAGGCGGTCCGGCCTCTGAAGATGTAGACTTTCACTTGCGATTCGGTCAGTCCTGTGATGTCGCCGATCTCCTCGTAGGAGTAGCCTTCGTAGTCGCGGAGCAGGATGACGGAAGCTTGTACCTTGGGCAGGGTGGCGATGGCTTTGTGCAACACTTCCTGCACGTCGGGGTAGCGTGTCCTTCCGTCTTGCTCGGGAAGGGCAAACACAGCCTCCTCGGGTGCGGAGGCTGTGTTGTCTTTTCTCTTGATCTGGTCCAACATGGTGTGGTAAGCTGTGGTGAAGAGGTAGGGCTTGGCTTTGTCGATGGGGATGCCATCGCGCCGTTCCCAGACCTTCATGAAGCTGTCCTGCACGATGTCCTCGGCCATTTCGCGGTTGCGTATGTTGGAAAGGACGAACCTGAACAGTCCGTCAGAGAAGTGTTGCACGCACTTGTTGTATTCGTCCTTCGTCATATAAAAAGTAGGTTTAGAAATTCCAGCTCAATCCGAAGCTTAGGCTATGGGCTGTCGGGGCTTTGCTTTCGTTGAAGACCGGCAGGAGGTTGTAGTTGGCGTAGAATCCAAAATGGTTGCCACCGCCGCGCACTGAGGCATCGAGCTTGAAACGGTTGATGTAATAGTCGTTGTGCGACTTCTCCACGTCACCGTCCCTAAACTTGACCTTGGTCCAGGCATTGATGCGCAATCCGCCAGTTACGCCGAAGGCGATGTAGGTCTTACGGGTCGGTCTCACTTCCAGCATCAAGGGTGATTGGAGGTAGAGCACGCCCAGTTTGCTCTTCTTCACACGGCCTTCCACAGCTTCGTCGATGGGATCGCATACCAGTCCGAAATCATCGGTATACAGGCGCACAGGGGTGTTGAAGCTGTAATTGTTCCAACCCAGACCGATACCGGTGTAGAGGCCTGCGCGATGGCTGTGGCTAAAAGCGATGCCGGCGGCAGCGATGTTGAAGTTGAAGTTCCAGCTTTTCAGTGGGCGTTGTTCCAACAGGGCATAACTGCCTTTGAAATCTCCGTTGGGAAGGTCGCTCAAGAGCATGTTCAAACCGGCTTCGAAGCCATGCCAATGGGGATGGAACAAGAGGTTTTTATGCTGTTTCGACTCGCCGTTGTTGCCGTCATTTGTATATTCCCACTTCCAATCTGATTTGCTTTTTGAGGTTTTCACGATGGACAAGGAATCGGCCTTGAAGTTGTTGAAATCCAGATCGCCCAATCCCGTGATGGTAGCCTCCAGGTAATGGCAATGCCCGTTGAGTTTCAGGTCGCCGATGCCTGTTAGTTTGGCCTTGATGGTGTCACATTCCACGGAGAGATCGGCGTCGCCAGTGCCAGAGATAAGGATGTCCATATAGGGGAAGGTCAGCTTGCCTCTGCTCTTCACGTCGCCGGCACCCGTGATCTTCAGTTCGGTCAAATTCGGAATGGTGATGTCATAGTCCTTAAAGGAAGTCAGCATGATTGTGCCATCGTTGGTGAAGGTGATGGGAGATCCATCGCATCTGATTTCAAGGGTTTCGCCTTGTTCGATTGTCGCGTCGCCGGCACCAGCCACGACCACTGTACTTTGGGCCATCATGCCCGACATGCCGAGCATCAGTGCCATCATTGTCATTAAGCCTTTTTTCATAGTATTTGATGTTTTGTTGTTGTTTGATCTGAAAAACACCAATAAGACGCATCAAAATTAAAAATGTTACAGCTTTCATGAAATATTATTTACTTTTGCCAAAAAAATATTTTGGTATGTTATTGAACTACATCACATGGAACGTTGATCCGGTGGCTTTTTCGCTGGGTACGGTGCAGGTGCGTTGGTACGGCATCTGCTGGGCAGTGGGCTTTTTGTTGGGCTATCTGCTGATGAGCAAGATCTACAAGCATGAGAAGATGCCTGAATGGGCTATGGATTCGCTATTGATCTATATGTTGGTGTCGACGGTTCTCGGCGCCCGTTTGGGACATTGCCTGTTCTATGAGCCGGAGTATTATCTTGCCCATCCCGTGGATATGCTTAAGATCTGGGAGGGCGGCCTGGCTAGTCATGGAGGCGCCATCGGTATCCTGCTAGGCTTGTTGCTGTATACGCATAGGTTCAATAAGTCGAACAAGAAGGCGAAAGGGGAGAAGGCCCACATCAATTATATATGGGTCCTCGACCGTGTTGTGATAGCCGTGTGTTTGGTGGGCTCCATGATCCGTCTGGGCAATGTGTTCAACCATGAGATTTATGGCACCCCGACTTCCTTGCCTTGGGGATTCGTGTTCCTCCGTGGCAACGAGCAGTTCTGCGGCACGGTCGACAACTACACGCCTTGCACTTCATGGGATACGTGCTGCCCGCCCCAGGAATGGCTGCCTTGCCATCCCACGGGCCTTTACGAGGCGTTCTTCTGCCTGCTGGCGATGGGCGTCCTGCTGTGGATGTACTACAAACGTGACATGGGCAACAGACGTCCCGGCATGATGCTTGGCACTTTCCTGGTCATCATCTTCGGATCGCGCATCTGCATTGAGTTCCTGAAGAACGTGCAGGTGGAATTCGAGCGCAACATGACCTTCGACATGGGTCAATGGCTAAGCATCCCATTCGTTGTGGTGGGTATCGTGTTGATCGTAAGATCCCTAATGGTTAATACCTCGCAAGATATTCGTTCATGATGCCGTCCAGCATGGACTTCATCTCCTGACGGTTGTACCTTTGGGCTATCAGCTGCATCTGGCTGAGGATGGAGACTTGCTCGTCGATGTCTTCTTCGTAGTAGTTGGCGAACTTCGGCTTCATGCCTAGGTAATAGTCGGCCTTGTCCTTGGCGTTCTTCACCATGAGCCTCATGAACTCGTCGCCTTTCTCCATCTCGTTGCAAATGTAGTACATCTCAGGGAATTGATAGAGTCGGAGTCCGAAGGGGAACTTCTCATTCGGGAAGAACTCCTGGTATTTGTCCATCACGATGACGGCTGAGTCGTATTCCTGATGGTTCACCAGACTCTGGGCGAGGCGGACGTAGCTCTGGCGAGCGAAGTCGGTGTTGCGCATGCTCTCGCGGTCGGGCACGACGCCGGGCTCGTTCATGCTGCCCCACTTGGCCTTGTTGACCAGCAGGTCGTAGCTGCCCTCACGGTACACGCCGCCGAGTCCCTTGTAAAAGTCTTCAGCCTTGACGGGGATGAAGCGGTAGGATAGGCCTTCCATGTGGAGGTATTCCTGGATGCCGAGCACCGAGGCCATATCGCTGAAGCTGGTGAAATAAACGGGACGCTCCCAGTTGTTGGTGGCCATGAAGTCGAGCAGCAACAGTGCGTTCTTATAGATATAGCCGTCCTTGATTTCCCAACGGATCTCGTCGACGATCTTGTCCTGCATGTTCTCGGGAACGATGCCGTTGCGGATGCAGGCATCCTTGTCGACGGTAAGTTTCAGTGTGCGTACCGGCAGGTAGTGTGTGGAGGCGCCGTTGGTGTAGTACTTCACGGCCTTGGGGTTGTGGATGAAGTCGATGACTTGCTTTAGCTCCATGTATTTGCCTTTGAACGATTCCTCCTCAATCACGCGGAGGGACTCATTGACGCCGTTGTCATACTCCTTGGCCGACAGGGTCAGCGGGAGCTTTTCGGAGTCATAAACTTTGCGACCCATTTGGTGGGCATACCAATAGCCTGACGACAGCATGTAGTTGACCACGCGCACGTCGGTGCGGAAGCCTTCCACCTCTTGGATGTACCAAAGCGGGAAGGTGTCGTTGTCGCCACGGGTGAAGATGACCGCGTTGGGCGGCAGTTGCGCCAAGTAGTTGCGTGCCCAGTCGTGCGCCGAGGTCTTGCCGGCACGGTTGTGCTCATCCCAGCCTTGCGAGGCCATGAGACAAGGCACTCCGATGAGGCAGATCAGCGCCACGAGGGTAGTGGTCACCACGTTCTTGCTCTTGGTGAGCCGCTCGATCCAGTCGATGAGGGCCAGCACGCCCAGACCGATCCAGATAGCGAAGGCGTAGAAGGAACCAGCGTAGGAATAATCACGCTCACGGGGCTGGTAGGGGGTCTGGTTCAGGTAGACCACGATGGCCAGACCAGTCATGACGAAGAGCAGGAAGATGACCCAGCTCGACCTGATATCCTTGCGGATCAGCCAAAACAGGCCGCAAAGGCCGAGGATCAACGGCAGGAAATAGTATCTTGTCCTGCCTGGATTCTTCAGGCAGTCGGGGATGTTGCTCTGGTCGCCGAGGCGGGCGCTGTCGATGGCATTGATGCCACAGATCCAGTTGCCGTGCTCCAGCTCGCCTTGGCTCTCAATGTCGTTCTGACGGCCGACGAAGTTCCACAGGAAATAACGCCAATACATCCAGTTGCATTGGTAGTTGATGAAGAACTTCAGGTTTTGCCCGAAGGTGGGCTTGCTGACCACTTGGGTGGTTCCGTCAATAGTGCGCACAGTGACTTTCTCGCCCCTGACCACACCACGGGCGTCCTTGCGGTAGGTCTCATACATGGAGACATGTCGCGCTTGGTTGCTCCACATGCGGGGGAACAGGGTCTTCATCTCCGAAGGATACTCGGGCTGCGTGTTGCGCTTGTCGTCGGTGATCACATAACGGCCGGCTTTCTTGTCCTTGACATAGATCGGCTTGCCGTTGGAGGCGTCGGAGACTGGGGCGTTATAGTATGGACCATACAGCAAAGGCCATGATCCATATTGTTCACGGTTCAGGTAGGCGAGCATCGAAAGGGCATCCTTCGGCTCATTTTCATTAATAGGTGTATTCGTGTTGGCACGGATGACCAGCATGAAGAAGGATGAATAACCGATCAAGATGAACATCAACGACAGGATGGCGACGTTGCCGATGACCTTCTTGCGGCGTGTGGTATAGATCAAACCCCAGGCGATGAGGCCGATCAGCAGGGCGAAATACACGATGGTGCCCAAGTTGAACGGCGCGCCCAGCGAGTTGACGAAGAACAGCTCAAACTTGCCTGCCAGGTTGACGATTTGCGGCACCAAGAACATGTTGATGAGCCACAGCAAGGCCACGGAGACCAATCCAGCCACCAAGAATCCCTTGAAGGTCGTCTTCTTCCATTTCTTGAAGTAAACCACATACACGAAGGCGGGGATGCACAACAGGTTGAGCAGGTGTACGCCGATGGAAAGGCCGATCAGGAAGGCGATCAGGATGATCCAACGGTTGCTGTTGGGGTCGTCGGCGACGCATTCCCACTTCAGGATGGCCCAGAAGGTGACTGCGGTGAAGAACGACGACATGGCGTAAACCTCACCCTCGACGGCATTGAACCAGAACGACTCGGTGAAGGTGCAAGCCATGGCGCCCACGAAAGCGGCCGCCAACACGCCGATCTTGTTGCTCCAAGGCGATTCCTCATCTTGCTTCATCCAAATCTTGCGGGCGATCATGGTGATGCTCCAGAAGAGGAAGGTGATCGTCAAGCCGCTGCAAATGGCCGACATGGCGTTGACCATCATGGCCACCCGCGTCACATCGCCAAAAGCGAACAGGGTGAAGAATCGGGCGATCAGCTGGAACAACGGTGCCCCTGGCGGATGGCCCACTTGAAGCTTGAACGAGGTGGAGATGTATTCTCCACAGTCCCACCAACTTACGGTCGGCTCCATGGTCATGAAGAAAACCACGGTGGCAATGATGCCTGCCAACCATCCGATCATGTTGTTTAACTTCTTAAATGTCATGTTTCTTTGGATTGAAAGTGCAAAAATACAAAAAATATCAAAAAAACCTTGCATGGAACAAAAAAAGCCGTATCTTTGCACCCGCATTCGAACGAATGTAGGTGTCGAGTGGTGTAATGGCAGCACTGCAGATTTTGGTTCTGCCTGTCAAGGTTCGAATCCTTGCTCGACAACAAGTTGGAAGTGGAGAAAACCTGCTACGGGATGTAACAGGTTTTTTTATTGTACAAAACGTGACTATGATAACAAAGGAACAAATAGCAGCATTAGTGGAAGAAGCCATCCCCGAAAGCGACCTCTTCCTTGTCGAAGTGAAAGTGAAACCGGCTAATGTCATTGAAGTCTATGTCGATGCCGACTCAGCCGTGAACATTGACCAGTGCGTGGCCATCAGCCGCTATGTGGAAAGTAAGATGGACCGTGATGCTGAGGACTTCGAGCTGAGCGTGCTCTCTTGGGGACTTAGCGGCGCCCTCAAAATGGACCGACAGCTGAAAAAGTATGTCGGCAAGGCCGTTGAGGTGAAGACCAAGGAGCTAGGCAAGGTTCAGGCTCAACTGATGGACTTCAACGACGAAAGGGTGGATGTCATCATCGCCCCTAAGAAGACTTCGAAGAAAAAGCCTGCCGAAGAACCCAGAATCCTTCCTTTGGACCGTAAAACCACCGAAATCAAACCTGCAATAATATTTTAAAATATAAATATATAATGGAAAATTACAAATTAGTTGAAACATTCTCCGAATTCAAGGAGTTCAAGAACATCGATCGTGAAGCTATGATGCGCATCATCGAGGATGTGTTCAGAGGCATGTTGAACAAGAAATTCGACACCGATACCGAAGACTTCATCGATATCATCGTCAACGTCGACAAGGGCGACTTTGAGATCTACCACAACCGCACCGTGGTTGACGACGACGAGCTCGAGGATCCGCTCCGCCAGATCAAGCTCTCCGATGCCATCCGCATTGAGCCTGACTTCGAGGTGGGTGACGACGTTTCTGAAATCCTGAAGATCGAAAGCTTTGGCCGCCGCGACATCCTCGCCCTGCGCCAGAACCTCCAGACCAAGATCAGCGAGTACCAGAAGGAAAACATCTTCCAGAAGTACAAGGACAAGGTCGGCGAGATCATCAACGCCGAGGTCAATCATGTGTGGAAGCGCGAGATCGTGGCCATCGACGATGAGAACATTGAGCTCATCCTGCCCCGCAATGAGCAGATCCCGTCGGATATTTATAAAAAAGGTGAGAGCGTCCGCGCCATCGTGAAGAGCGTCGAGAACGTCAACGGATCACCGGTCATCACCCTTTCACGTACCTCCGAGATCTTCCTGCAGCGTCTCTTCGAGGCTGAGGTTCCTGAGGTTTACGACGGCTTGATCACCATCAAGAAGATCGTTCGTGAACCCGGTCAGCGTGCCAAGATCGCCGTGGAGTCCTACGACGACCGTATCGATCCCGTCGGCGCCTGCGTCGGCATGAAGGGTTCCCGTATCCACGGCATCGTCCGCGAGCTCCGCAACGAGAACATCGATGTCATCAACTGGACCACCAACCCGACCCTGTTCATCACCCGTGCCCTGAGCCCGGCCAAGATCACCAGCATCGTCCTCGACAATGAGAACATGCTCGCTAACGTCTACATGGACAACGACCAGGTGAGCCTCGCCATCGGCAAGGGCGGCTACAACATCAAGCTGGCCGGCAAGCTGACGGGTTATAACATCGACGTGTACCGCAACAGCGAAATCACTCCAGATGAAGAGGATGTGGATCTCCAAGAGTTCGCCGACGAAATCGAACAGTGGGTCATCGACGCCCTTATCGGTATCGGCTGCGACACTGCCAAGCAAGTGCTTGCCATCAGCCCCGAGGAGGTCGCCCGCCGCGCCGACCTTGAGATTGAGACCGTCAACAACGTCTTCAAGATCCTCAAGGCTGAGTTTGAAAATGACGCCGAATGATGCATTAGGCACGAATCATATAGTATTAACAAAGAGAAGAAACTATGTCCGAAGAATCAAATTTTTCCATTCGATTGTCGAAAGCGGCAAAAGAATTCAATGTGGGTAGGGAGACCATCGTGGAGTTCCTCACTAAGAAGGGATTCCAAGTGGACCCGTCACCCAACACGAAGCTCACATCGGAGATGTATGCGCTGCTCGTGAAGGAATATCAGGGCGAAAGGGACGTGAAGAACGAGGCGAAGAAATTGGGCGACCTCTCCTACAAGGGTGGCTCGGTTTCGGTGGATTCGGCCGTGCAATCATTGAATAACAACAACGATGAGGATGATACCGACGAGGTGTTTATCCGTACCAGCACCATAAGCCCACAGATTCCTGTGGAGAAGCCAGCTCCCGCTGAGGTTGTCGTGGAGAAGAAGAAAGAGGAGAAGCCTGAAGAGAAGAAGGAGACTCCCGCTACGAGCGAAAGCCCGTTGAAGGTGGTCGGCAAGATCGATCTCGACAGCCTGAACCCCAAGACTCGTCCCGACAAGAAGTCGAAGGAGGAGAAGCAACGCGAGGCCAAGGAGAAGGCGGAACGCGAGAAAGCTGAAAAAGCCGAGAAAGCCAAGCAGGCTGAAGCCGCCAAGAAAGCCGAAGCAGCAGCCAAGAAGGCCGCTGAGGAAGCTGAAAAAGCAGCAGCCCAGGCTCCTGTGGAACCCAAGTTCATCAAGACCGAGGTCCAGAAGTTGGAAGGCCCCAAGATCCTCGACAAGATCGAACTTCCCGAAGAGCGCAAACGCTCCAAGCAACAGCCTGTTGCCTCATCGGAAGCCAGTGGCGATTCCAAGAAGAAGAAACGCAAACGCATTGCTGGGAAGCCTGAGAACGTCCCCGGAAAGGCTCAGCCTGAACCTCAAGGCAAGAAGAATCCCAAGAAGGAGAAAGGCAAACCCCAACCCAAACGTGAGGAAAAGGTGGAACTCTCCGACGAGGAGATCTCGAAGCAGATCAAGGACACCTTGGCCCGTCTGTCGCCCTTGGGTAAGTCGAAAACTTCAAAGCACCGTCGTGAGAAACGTCAGCAGGTGGCTGGCAGCATGATGGAGGAACAGATGCGTCAGCAGGAACAACAGTCGGTGCTGAAAGTCACTGAATTTGTGACTGCCAACGATCTCGCCGTGATGATGAACGTGCCTGTGGTGAAAGTCATCGCCGCTTGCATGTCGCTCGGCATGCCTGTCTCCATCAACCAGCGCCTCGACGCCGAGGCCCTGACCTTGGTTGCCGAGACCTTTGGCTTCAAGGTTGACTTCGTCAGCGCCGACGTACAAGAGGCCATCGCCGAGACCGAAGAGGTTGACCGCGAGGAAGACATGGTGCCACGCGCTCCGGTCGTCACCGTCATGGGTCACGTTGACCACGGTAAGACCAAGCTCCTCGACTACATCCGTAACACCAACGTGGTGGCTGGCGAGGCCGGTGGTATCACCCAGCACATCGGTGCCTACGAGGTGACTACCTCCAGCGGCCGAAAGATCACCTTCCTCGATACTCCTGGTCACGAGGCGTTCACCGCCATGCGTGCCCGTGGTGCCAAGATGACCGACGTCGCCATCATTGTCATCGCTACCGACGACAACGTGATGCCGCAGACCGTGGAGGCCATCAACCATGCCCAAGCCGCTGGCGTCCCGATCGTGTTCGCCTTGAATAAGATCGATAAGCCTACTGCCAACCCCGATAAGATCCGCGAACAGCTCTCCAAGATGAACATCTTGGTGGAAAGCTGGGGCGGTAAGTACCAGGAACAGGAAATCGCGGCTAAGACAGGTCTCCATGTGGATGAACTGTTGGAGAAGGTGCTGTTGGAGGCTGAGTTCCTCGACCTGAAGGCCAACCCCAACAAGCTCGCCAAGGGTACCGTCATCGAGTCGGCTTTGGACAAGGGTCGTGGCTATGTGGCCAAGATTCTGGTGCAGAGCGGTACGCTCCGCATCGGCGATATGGTGCTGGCAGGAACCAACTTCGGCAAGGTGAAGGCCATGTTCAACGACCACAACCAGAAGGTCACGGAGGCTGGCCCTTCCACACCTGTGCTGCTGTTGGGCTTGAATGGCGCTCCCCAGCCTGGCGACACCTTCAATGTGATGACCGACGAGCGTGAGGTGAAGGACATCGCCAACCGTCGTGAGCAGCTGCAACGCGAACAGACACGCCGCACCAGCCCGCACATCACCTTGGACGAAATCGGACGCCGTATTGCCATTGGCGACTTCAAGGAGCTCAACATCATCGTCAAGGCTGACGTGGACGGCTCCGTGGAGGCTTTGTCCGACTCCCTGCTCAAGCTCTCCACCGAGGAGGTGCAGGTCAACGTCATCCACAAGTCGGTGGGTGCCATCAGTGAGTCCGACATCATGTTGGCTTCGGCATCCAACGCCGTCATCGTGGGCTTCAACGTACGTCCTACCGTGCAGGCCCGCAAGCTGGCCGAGCAGGAGAAGATCGACATTCGCATCTACTCCATCATCTACCAGGCCATCGAAGAGATCAAGTCAGCTATCGAGGGTATGTTGGCGCCTGAGATCGAGGAAGTGGTCACCTGCAACCTCGAGATCCGCGAGACCTTCAAGATCAGCAAGGTCGGCACCATCGCCGGCTGTATGGTCTTGGACGGCAAGATCACCCGCAACACGAAGATCCGCATCATCCGCGATGGCATCGTGATCTACACCGGTACGCTCGGTTCCCTGAAGCGTTATAAGGACGACGTCAAGGAGGTCGCCGCCGGCATGGACTGCGGTCTGAACATCGAGAACTTCAACGACATCAAAGTCGGCGACATTATCGAAGGCTATACCGAAAAAGAAATCGCCCGCAAGCTGTAAGCCGCAGGCGATTTAATGGTAAACAATTAGGGCTGCCACATCGTGGCAGCCCTAAGTTTTATTTGATGACGATCTTCTGGGTTCTCGTCTCGTTGCCTTCAATCAGGCGGAGGACATAAACACCAGCGGTCATCCCCATGGTGGAGATGGATTGTCCGCCGGCATTGCGGGAAACTATAATGCGTCCCAAAGCGTCAATGACCTGAATGGTGGCATTGGCATCAACTCCGGTGAGGATGATCTGTCCGTTGCTGATGAATGCGAAATGGTCGTTGTTGTTGTCTTGTGTTCTGAACACCAGACGGAAACGCGAGGCGTAGTCGGTGGTGCGGGCATCGAAGCTATAGCTCGGATTGATGAGCAGGTCGATGTCGGTTCCGGTGAGGTTGTCGATCAGGTGGAGATAGCTGAAATCAACGTTCTCATTGCTGAAGTCAAGATTATAGGTGCCATTTTCAGCAGCCTTGAAATAGAGTGGCATTTCACCTTCATTATTTGCGCTGACCACGGCATAGTCCTTGTTGTCCTGCGGGATGTAGAGCTTGGTGTTGCGTTCATTCAACATGAACTTGGGCAGGGTGTTTTCTTTGCCAAAACGGATAATGGCGCGGTCGACAGCATCGCCACGGTTGTTCCGGGTAATGTTCATTACGAGAGAGGCACCTTTACCTTGAGATTCTGTACTGAAGGTCAGGATTTCTCCATCGCTTTCGGCGACGACGAAAACGCCTTCCATGGCCTTAACGCTATTATCTTTGGCAGAGATGATTTCAGTTCCGGTACCGTTCATAACATAGAATTCATGGTCGGTGATGTAAGCTGTTTCAGTGAAGGGGTTGCCAACAAGGTTCCAGCCAGCCCATCTTTTATTATTGTCCCTAGTCAAAAGCACTTGGCCGTTTCCGTTGTAAGGATAACCGATGAAGGTCAGATCTACAGTCGCACTGTTGGCGTATAGGTAACCTTTGCAAGGCTTAAGATTGAAGTTACCATCAGAGCCTTCGTAGTTGATCCATTCCAAATCACTTGTTTGGTCGAAGTAGTAAAGGTCATACTTGTTACGAAGCATGTTGTTTACCTCAGTGGGACTCACTTCTCCGATAGGTGAAGCCAGAAGATAGTAATTGTCTTTTTGTCCAGTGGTGTAACCGATGATTGTCTTGGTAAAGGTTTGTGCTGACACGAAGTTAAGGACAAAGATGTCGCCGCCAAAGATGTCAACACCGATTTCACCACCGTTTTCAAGATTGATGGTGGTGAAACACTTGCCTTGGAAGATTTCATCGTTTTGCGTATCATATAGATAGAAGTTGATGACATCGCCATCATTGCCCATGACATTCATAAAGGCAAAATAGCCTAAGTCAACGTCGGTCCAATCATCAAGTGGAGTCACGACACCACGGCACTCATTTTCGCAAAAAGCACCAATTTCCCAAGAAGCTCTATCTACAAGTTCACCGTCAATTTGAATCTGGGCAACGACCAACATACCTTCACCACTGTAATGCGTGGAAGGTATCCAAGGATGCTCGGGGCCGTATGTTGGCACAAACGACTGGGTGAAATCCAAAATGATGGGGTTTTCCACTGTACCATGGCCGTCATTCTGGCCGACAAGTTCTGTGGAGCAAATGTCATATTCTATCTCAGCCGTATGGTCGTATGCCTTGAAGGTAAAGGTTTCGCCTGGTGAATCATAATAACATGGTGCATACGCAAAATATTGGCCAGCAATGACAGAATTGGGGTAAGGCTCAAACAGGAAAGACCTTCCTCTCAATTCGTCACCGACGAAAGCGGCAACCTCAATATCCGATCTATTTTGGAACTCTCCATTAAATTGAACTCGACTTATAACGATCATAGGTTGCGTGAAATCATGATAGTCAAAGTCTGCCCAATGGTAAGACTGTGCATACAATATCCCGCCTAAAAGCATGGATGCGACAAACAGTATCAATTTTCTTTTCATAGTATGAAGATTATTTTTCATTTTTAACTTGCAAAGATACAATATTTATTTTGATGATGGGAAAGTGAATGATTTAACAGAAGAAGATTTCGAGTTATAGATGTAAGCTTCGCCTGGTTCAAAGGTGGTCAGCGAGCCGCCCCATCCGTAGGTGGAATAGGTGGTCGAGCTGCCGTCTTGGGCAATGATGACGTCACCGACGGTGGGGGAAAGATTGGTCAAGGCATTGAACACCTGCATGGGTTGTTCGCCGAAGAAACCGAACCAATTGTTGCCGTGGTAAAGGGTAATGGTGTGGTTGTCCAAATCGATAGTATTGCCTTCAACGGTGAAAGCGCAAGGTGCAGTAGTCAGAATCATGTACATCTGACCCAATTCGAGTGAAGTGAGTGATCCGCTCCATCCGTATGTGGAATTGGTGACGGAGGCTCCGCTTTGGGCGATGATTTTAACGCCGTTGGCGCCTAAGGCGTTTTCAAGTTGGGTGAGCAATGTAGCTCCGTCCAAATCCACATTCGGTGTCCACCAGTTCAAACCAGAGGTAAATTGCGAGTTTTGGGTGACGACTGGGTTGCTGCCTTCAGTGACTTCACCGTTGAGGGTCACACTTTGCGTGGCATCGCCCGAAGTGAGAGTCATGGTGCCGTTGTAGTTGCCTTGGCTCAGGTTGGTGGCCAAGCGTACATACATCATCTTTTGGAGCGCACCGTTGGTGGGTGTCAGGCTCAGGGTTGTAGTGTAGGTGCCGTTTTCAGTGGCACAGACTTCGTAGTCTGTGGGAGCTGTGACGGTCACGTTGCTCTGTAAGTTGGCACCTATGATAGCCAAGCTCTGCACTTCAGAGGGACCTTCGCCTTCGGCGTAAGTGAAACCAGTCAAGTTGTCGGATGACACGGAGAGATAGCCTTCGGTGCTGGGCACTTCTTTGGTGATTTTCATTTGGGCATTGTATTGGTATGAACTGACTGTAACGGTAACACTGCCCGTGGGGTTAGGATTCGTATTGTCGTTCCTATAGCAGATGGCCCTGTTGGCTCCCGTGGAATAGGTGTAGAAATAACTATTAGTGGTCCAACTTCCAGTGTTGTCATCGACTGTCAATAACAAGTTGTTAGTACCGTTGTAAGCAAATGGCGTAGTCAATGTAATGGTATTCCAACCTTGAGCAAAGGTATGGGTGCCTGAATAGACTATGTCATTGGATGATTGGGTTTGCCAAGAGGAAATAGTTGAACTGCTGGTATGTGTCATATAAATGACAAGGCTCCTAGGATTGGAGCTGGTCGAAGTATTATAGTAGAAGCTGATAGCCGTAATGTTTCCCGCTTCACCAAGCTCTGATTTTGTATAGATCTGTTGTGATAGAGAATATTTGTAATAATCAGTAGTAGGGAGATAGTTGCCACCGTTAGTGCTTGTCCCGCTGCCAATGGCCACGTTGCCGCCCGCAGGAGCCAAAAAGATGGCACTCACAGTGACAGGATAGTTGGGCATGGTAAAGCTGTTTCCGCTCACTGTAACCGTGGTGGTCACATCACCCGTTTTGTAAACGATCCAACTATCGAAGTTATAGCCACTCGCAGATGTCGCTGTCAAGTTAACGGTGTTACCTTGTAAGGCATACATTGGGTCGGCGCTGATAGTGCCGTTCGTCACCGAAGCCAAGGTGATGGCAAGGCCTTCCACGAAGGTGGCGGTCACCGTCACGTCGCCCTCAGGCATGGTAAACTGGTTGTTGGTCACCGTGATGTTGGTATTTCCTTTTTTCACCGTCCAGCTGGAGAGACAGTAACCTGTTTCTGGAGTGGCGGTCAGTGTCACTGTAGCACCTGCGTATGCTTGTGAAGGAGCACTGATGGTGCCATGTTGAGGCTGGGTCACAGTGATGTTGTATTGTGTGCCACCTGTCACGGTGATGGTGCCCAAATAGGTCACTTTATTATAACCGAACACGCAAAGTGTCAGTTCCTGATTGGGTGTAAGGTTGCCAGAGATGTTGATGGTGGCTGAACCGTTGCTCACCGTAGCCTTGCCCAAGATGTTGTGATTGGCATCAGTGATAGTGGCCAAGGCGCCGTTGCCGTTGCTGACATTGAGCGTATAGGAGGAAGAACCCATAGGAAGGCTGCCCGAATGGGTCACGTTCATGGCTTGTGGGGTCTTGGTGCGAAGCATCATGGTCGGGTCGCCGTACAGCACCCAAGCTTGATAGGTTCCAACAGCAGATGACTCCGAGGTGCTGTAATGGTCGAAGATGCCCATGATACCATTGATGGAAGTGCCGCCCCAAGTATGCTTGATGTTGCTGTTGTAACTTTCCACAAGGATGTCGATGCACTCGTCATGAGCCCACATGGGCGGAATCCAGGGCTGACTGATATAAGACATCAAAGCACCAACGGCACCGGTAGGTGTCAAGTCGGAGCTGCTGTAAGTAGCGTGCATCCAAGACTCGGCAAAGCAGTCGTTGTTTTGGCCGATGGTGTAGTTGCTGCCGTAGGAGGTTGAAGTGTTGTCGTATTTTCCGACAAGGCAAGCCACCGACCAAATGAAGGGCAACTTGTTTTTATTGGTGAGGTTGTTGACATTGGTGTTGCTATAGCTTGCCACGCCCCACAATTGTGTGTTGCCGTGGTTGCAGTAGTTTACAATGCCCACACCGCTGTTGATGTGGCTGCTAATAGAGGATGCCGTTCCCGTGTAACCGCTCAAGTTCTCATAGTCTTGGTACACGGTGTTGTAACCATAACTGAGCAAATCCGTACGGATATTGTCCATGTGTTGGTAGTCGTCTTCGTTGTTGTGCCCCGATCCGCCTTCTTTCCTTGAAACACCATCAGCATTTTGCAGCCAAGTGGCGGAAGTCGTGAGGTCACGTTCGTAGGTGATGATGCGGTCGACTTGGGTGGTCACCTGTGCGACGGTCTGGGCCGAGAAACGACCGATGAAAAGATCGTTGTATATATCGTTACCCACAATCTGACCGTAAGGGTTGTCACCCAGGCCACTATAAGAAGAGCCGCCACCCGAGTAGGAATAACCCGGTATCTGGGCTACGTCGCCGACGAGCAGCACATGGGTCAGGTTGTTGTTGGCGTTGTATTGGTTTTGGATGTAGGTCTTGATGGCCGAATAAGAGGAACCTGCTGTGCTGGTGCCCACGATGGTGGTGTTCACGCCGCGGGTCCTCTTCCAGTTGACGAAGTCGGTCATCGCGTTGATGAAGTTGTCGTAACAAATGATGAGCAGGTCGCCTTCCTCATTAACGGGCGTATATTTGGCCATGCCCGCCTCATAGTTGATGAAGTGGCGCTGATATACGCTCTTGTAGTCGGGATCCATCTTCACCACGTTGCTTTTGCGGCTCTGGATAGTGTTCTCGCCCTTGTCGTCCACCTTATACATTTCCACCGTCATGTTGTAGTACACGCGGAGGGTCTTGCTGACTGGGTTGTAGGCAAAGGGATAGACTGCCGTGTTCTGTCCGCGGAAGTCACGGATGATGTATGGCTCATAGAGATCCACGTTGTTGGCGGGGAAGAAAGCGTCTTGACTGTA
>JAGCPG010000139.1 GCA_017645245.1 Bacteroidales bacterium | reverse complement strand
TGACGCCGGGGCGCACCTCTTCCCATTCCGAACAGAGAAGTTAAGCCCGGCAGTGCCGATGATACTGCATCAACCTGTGGGAAAGTAGGTCGCCGCCCACCCTTACAAAAAAGCCCTCCGCATCAGCGAGAGGGCTTTTTTTGTTAGATAAAAGTTAAAAGTTAAGAGATAAAAGTTGCTGCCGCTCCGAACTCTTAACTTTTATCTCTTATCTCTTATCTATTTTTGTATCTTTGTAGTTTGTTTAATCCCAATCAAAATGAAAAAGACTTTACTCTTTTCAATGCTACTGATCGCTTTGTCAGTTCAAGCGCAAGAGGTGGTGACCGTGAAATTCACTGCGGCTACAGAGACAGGAGGATACATTCCATTCACCTCTGTGATGGTTACTGACCTCACTCAAGGCTGGATGACAACCCTGAATTATCCTGATACAGTATTGGTACTATCCCCTCTGGTTGGTGTGGGAGAGTGGAAAGGCCGAAACTTCAATATGGGTTCTGCTTTCCCAAATCCTTTCAATAATGAGACTTGCGTGCCTTTGGCGCTTTCAGAGGCTTCGGACGTGACCCTGCAAGTGATTCGGGCCGATGGTAAAACGGTGGCTTCACGTGATATGCATCTGGATGATGGCGCCCATCAGGTAATGGTGTGTCTGTCAACTCCTGGCATGTCTTTCTTACGTGTGGTAACGCCTCAAGGCAGTTCAGTGGCTCGACTGGTGTGCACGGGACAAGGTAATGTAGATGACGTGAGGGTGACTTCCAGAGATGGTGCCATGAAACGTGGCGAAAACCCCGGCGTGTTCGCACTGGGCGACCTCATGCGCTATGAGGCATTTCGCTCGGTAGGTGGAACAACATACCATAGTACGGTGGTGGAACAAGCCCAGTACACGAACGAAACGGTGACCCTTTCCTTTGAAGTGGAGACTCCTGAAGGTGCCATCGACGGCCTGTTCACCATCAATGACGAGGGTGGGAAGGTTTTTTTCTCCAAAGGTAACCTTCTGTACAATAAAAACACCGGTGTCTGGTCGTTTATGGAACAACAATATGACATGGTGGAGCACCTCGGACAGGATGTGGGTGAGAACTATGCCGATCAAGACAGTGTCAGTCTTTTCGGCTGGAGTACCAGCGGCTACGATCACGGTGGTCACTGCTACCAACCCTGGAATACCTCTTCGGATTATTCAGACTACCACGCATACGGCAGCCATCTGTTCAATCTCGAAGATGAGACTGGTCAAGCCGACTGGGGTTACAATGCCATCGCCAATGGCGGCAACACGGAGCATCTGTGGCGCACTTTGACCACCGACGAGTGGAACTACATCTTCGCAACACGAGCCACACCATCGGGTATTCGATTCGCTAAAGCGTGTGTGGGCAACGTGAACGGAGTGATTCTGCTGCCCGATGACTGGAGTGGCAGTTATTTCAACCTGAATTTTCCAAACACGACGAATGTTTATTTCGAAAACAATTTGATTTCGTTGGAACAATGGACTGCGATTGAGCAATATGGCGCGGTCTTTTTGCCGGCTGCCGGCTACCGTTTGGGTACTGAAGTTCTCAACACAGGAAGCAGCGGTCTTTATTGGTCATCCACACACTACCTCGAGTCCCGTGCTAACTGTGTCTCCATTTTCGATTCCGGCTTGTATCCCCAGGCTGTTGACTTCATCTACAACGGATTCTCTGTGCGTTTGGTACAAGTGGCTCATTGATCAGCATGAAACTATCATAATGAACGTTTTTAAAGAATAATAAAATGAAAAAACTGATGATTTGTATTGGAATGGCAGCCGCACTGATCGGCTGTACCCCGAAACAACCAGCGCAAGACGAACAACCTCAGGAGTTTACCTTCTTGGTTGACCAATTCGCCGACCTGCGCATCATGCGTTACCAAATCCCTGATTGGGATCAATTGACGCTGCAACAAAAGGCTTACATCTATTACTTGAATGAAGCCGCCAAATGCGGTCGCGACATCCTCGCCGACCAAAACTTCAAGTACAACCTTTGTATCCGCAAGACCATTGAAGCGGTGATCAATTCCTATCAAGGCGATCGCGAATGTGCTGATTTCCAGAACTTCATGGTCTATGCCAAGCGCGTGTTCTTTAGCAATGGCATCCATCACCACTATGCCGAGGACAAGTTTTTCCCGGAGATCTCAGTAGCCTATTTCGCCGAGCTGGTGAAAGGCTGCGATGCCGCTCAGTTGCCTTTGAACGAAGGCGAGACGGTGGATGAGTTCATCGCCTTCCTGACCCCGGTGATCTTCGATCCCAACCTTTACAAGATGCGCCGCAGCAGCGAAGAGGACATCATCCTGAACTCGTCGGTCAACTTTTATCAAGGCGGTATCACCAAGCCTGAAGCTGAGGCTTTCTACGACGCTATGCGCGTTCCGGGCGACCAAACCCCGATTTCCTACGGCTTGAATTCAAGGCTGGTCAAGGATGCCAATGGCATTCACGAAGAGGTGTATAAGGCTGACGGTCTCTATGGCGAAGCCATCAAGGCCATCATCGGTTGGCTTGAGAAGGCTAACGAAGTGGCTGAAAATGATATCCAACGTGCTTATACCCAGAAACTTATCGATTATTATACCACAGGTGACCTGAAGACTTGGGATGAATACAACATCCTCTGGGTGCAGGATTCCGTCTCCTTGATCGACTATGTGAACGGCTTCATTGAGGATTACGCCGACCCGATGGGCATGAAGGCTACTTGGGAATCGAACGTGAACTTCAAGGATTTGGAGGCTACTAAGCGTTCCAATGTAATCAGCGAGAACGCCCAATGGTTTGAGGATCATTCACCGGTGGACGCTCGTTTCAAGAAAGAACAGTGCAAGGGCGTATCGGCCAAAAGCATCAATGTCACCACTTTGGGCGGCGAGTGCTTCCCGTCACCTCCGATTGGCATCAACCTGCCCAATGCCGACTGGATCCGCAAAGACTATGGCTCCAAGTCGGTGACCATCACCAACCTGATGATCGCCTACGACAAGGCCGCCGAGGAGTGCCCTAAGAGCGCTTTGAAGGAGTTTGCCTATAGCGAGGAGGAAGTCGAGCTTTGCAAGAAATACGCTTCTGAGACCGACATCGTCCACACCACCTTGCACGAGTGCTTGGGCCATGGCTCAGGCAAGCTGTTGCCAACCACCCAGCCTGGTGCTTTGAAGGAATTCAGCTCCACTTTGGAAGAGGCTCGCGCCGACCTGTTTGGCCTGTATTATCTGGCCGATCCGAAGATGGTGGAACTCGAGGTGCTGCCTGATATGGAAGCTTACAAAGCCGAGTATTGCGGCTACATCCGCAATGGCATGATGACCCAGCTGGCCCGCGTGGAACTGGGCAAGGATGTCACCGAGTCGCACATGCAGAACCGCAAGCTCATTGCCGAATGGTGCTATGAAAAAGGTGCCGGTAGGGGCGTGGATGGCTGCGATGTCATCGAAAAGAAGGTGGTTGATGGCAAGACTTACTTTGTGATCAACGACTTCGAAGCCCTGCGTACCTTGTTTGGCGAACTGCTCGCCGAGGTGCAGCGCATCAAGAGCGAGGGCGACTATGCCGCTGGCAAGGCCCTGGTCGAGAAGTATGCTGTGAAGGTCGATCCTGAACTTCACAAAGAAGTCAAGGAACGCTACGATGCCCTAGGCCTGAAGCCTTACGGTGGCTTCATCAACCCTGTGGTCGTCCCTGTTGAGAAGGACGGCAAGGTGGTCGATTACAAGGTGGAATACCCAAGCGACTTCGTCGCCGAACATCTTGATCTCGGCAAACGGTATAGCTTCTTGAAGGCAGTTCATTAATTCAATTGTTTCCCAAGGTAGCTGCACCCCGTTAGGGGTGCTAGCTCGGTAGGGAACGGTTGTCCCAAATAAAAAGAGTCTCGGCGGTCTTGACCGCCGTGACTCTTGGTTTAGACGTTGCCCAATCTATAGAGCTAGCATCCCTAACGGGATGTCTAAATTAGAATCTCAACGTCAAATTCCCCATCAGGTTAAACCCCGCCATCGGGATGAAGCTTAATGCGTAGTAACGGTTGTCTTCAGGATGAATGTCGCCGACAATCGCTGAATACACAAATCCGCTGGAGGCGTAGCGCTTGTTGAAGATGTTGTTGAAATTCAGCTTGAACACGGCTTCCCTCACAACTTTCTTCGGCTTCAGGGTGTAGCCCAAACTCACGTTCGATGTGGAATAACTTGGCAACGAGCGATCGATGTTCTCAGTGTTGTCAAGATACATCCTTGAAACGTAGTTGGTATGCCATACGGCCTCAAATCCTTTATGATGGAAGGTAATGAAGCCATTGAGGATGGTTGAGGGGGAGAAGGCAAGCGTTGAGTTGTCGTAATGGATGATGGTCGGATCCAAACTCTCCCAATAGTCGTCGTAGGTCTCCACAACTTCATCGAAATCCAAGATCTTGTTTTGGCTCAGGGCCGCATTGGCCTCAAGGGTCAACCATTTTGTGGCATTGACGCCGGCTTGCAGCTCGCCCCCCATCCTATAGGACTTCTTGATGTTCGTGGTAAGCGCTTCGCCGATGTCGCTCATGGCTCCAGTCTGCACAAACTGGTCTTTGTAATCCATATAATAAAGGTTGACACCCGCTTGCCAAATGCTGCCATTATAGTCGTAACCCAGTTCATAATCAATAAGTTGCTCTGGTTTTGGGGCAGGGTAGGAGCCGTTGTCGGTGAAGTTGTTCCTTTCAGGCTCGCGGTGACTCATGGCCACTGAGGCGTATACGTGATGGTTGTTCAAATCCCAGGAGATGCCGCCTTTCGGGTTGAAAAAGTTGTAATGCTCATCGATGTTGAGCTCCTGGTTGACGTAGTTGCCTTCCGCGTTCTTAACAAATCTGTCGTTGATGCCGCTGGTTTTATAATCTACGTGACGATACTGCATGTCGCCGAATACCGTCCAATGCTTGGTGATTTTGAAAGCCGCTTTGACAAAGGCGTTCCCGTCGAGTTTGCTGGCGTCGGAATCGTAGTATTTGTAATCGCCGTTGGCCAAATATTTTTCGGCGATGCTGTCAACGGCAATGTAAGTCACATAGCCGAAATGGTTGCCTTTGAAGTTTTGCAGCGACAAGCCACCAATGATATCCCATCTGTCGTTCTTGTAATTGGCGTTCCAAACAAAGCCGTAGGTGTCCTGACGGAGGCCTTTTTGACGTATCACGTCGGATTTGACGGATTTGCCGGGAGCTTTGAACTCGTTGATACCGAATTTGTCGGCCAACTTGTTTTCATATCTGAACTCGTCGTAATAGCCATAACCGTAGGTATAATGCAACGACGCGGAAGTCGTCCAATGCTTGTTGATCTCCCATGCCGCCGAGAGAATGTTGTGATTTTGCCAGAAGTTGTCGGTGGTGCGGTCCCAATACTGGCCATTGCTCAGCTGGTAACGCTCGGTGACGTAGTTGCCGTTGTTATCTTTCAGGAATTCGCCGTTTTCGTCGAAAACAAGGTGTTCGTAAAGCGAGTTGTATTGGCCGAGGCCGACCTTGAACAGATCTTCGTAGGTCTTGATGCCAGTGTGGACGCCGTAGGTGCCATCCATGAGGCTGAGGTCGTTGTTGCCTGCCGTTACGCCGTTCCAAGCTTGACCAGTGTTTTCGAAGTTGCCGATGTTCTTGTAGCGGATCTGGAAGTTGTCGCCAAGATAGGTGATGCCTCCGTAATAGCTGCCACTGCGGCCATGGGTGCCATGGATGAAGCCGTCGGTTTGGGTCTCGTGGTAAGCGCCATCCAATACGAATTGATCCCACAAAAGGCCTGTTGATGCTTTTACACCAAAGTTGAGAGTGTTGAATGAGCCGTAAGAGCCCGTGATTTCAGTGCCTGGGACTAACGATGGCGTTGCCGTCGACAAAGCAACTGTGCCACCGAAAGCGCCGTCGCCGTTGGTTGAAGTGCCCACGCCACGCTGGATCTGCACGTTGCCGAGCAGCGAGCCATAGCTGTTCATGTTGGCCCAGAACACGCATTGGTCTTCAGGCGAATTGAGCGGCACGCCATCGAGGGTCACATTGATGCGTGAGTCGCCGGCGCCACGGATGCGCATGTAGCTTGTACCGGTGCCTACGCCATTGTCGCTCCAGGCAATGATTCCAGGTGATTTCGAAAACAGGAATGGCAGCTCCTGACCGGTTTTCGAGAACTCGTTCAACTCGATCTTGTTGATGTTGGTAACGGCGAAAGGAGCGTTCTTTTGAACACGTACACCGCTGACAACCACTTCGTTAAGCAATTCAAACTGCGTGGTGTCATAAACAAAGTTGTTGTTCTGAGCGTTGATGGAGCTGGTCATCAAGCTGGCAAACAACAGGACTAAACCACTTTTTTTAAACATAACTCATTGATTTAAAGTTAATTAATAATATTAAATCAATAGAGGAAGTGTCGAAGAAACTCATTTCCCTGTGTCGGCATTGTCCGTATCAGGTGCAAAGGGTTTGATCTCAGCCTGTCTTTCAATCCTTTCGGATAAGGCACCCCTAATTGACGGGGCAAAGATAGTAAAAGAAGACAGAAGACAGAAGGAAGAAGTAAGAATAATTTTTTAGATCTTCAATCTAAAGGTGATTTCAGTATGAATATCGTGCTTTTTGTAGCTATCTGAGGGAACACGGCTACGGTATTCGTAAATGAAGCTCAGGTCGAGGTGAAGCATTTTAGTGATTTGGGTCTGCAGCTTGGTCTCACTATCGATGAGGTAATCTTTGAAATCAAGCACCGAAGGTTGGTAGAAGGTAAAATGTACCAAATAAAGATTGTCGGATAATTTTTGCTTGATCTTTGGA
>JAGCPG010000138.1 GCA_017645245.1 Bacteroidales bacterium | reverse complement strand
TCATTGCAGATCATCGAATCGTCGCAGATCAACCACGGCGACGAGAAGCAGGAAGCTATCTTCAAAGGTTCCACTCATTTCAACCCCGTCGATCTGGTGTGCGGCTGCTGGAACTACAAGGGCGAAGCGTTCAACCTTACCGAATACGTCGACCCAAGCACCGGTTTCGTCTCCAGCAAGTCGAAGGACGGCCGCGAGCTAAAGGCCCTCGAGCTACCTGGTCTCTGGAACGGCGCCATGGCCGACTGGATCACCCTCTTCGTGGAGGTGCCCATCGAGACTTTCAACCCCGTGAAGACCGTGAACGATCTCTTGAAACCTATGCATAACTAATTGATCTTATGGACGCTATCATAGAACTCAAAAACGCCACCATCTACCAACGCGACAACATCGTGCTCTCCGATGTGACCTTCAGCATCGGCAAGGGCGAATTCGTCTATCTCATCGGCAAGACCGGCAGCGGCAAGTCATCGTTGCTGAAGACCCTCTACGCCGAGCTTCCCGCCGAAGAAGGCACCGTCAACGTGGCCGGCTTCGACCTGACCGAGATCACCCGTAAGGAGATCCCCTTCCTGAGGAGGAAACTGGGCATCGTGTTCCAGGATTTTCAACTTTTGGACGACCGCAACGTGGAGGCCAACCTCGAGTTTGTGCTCAAAGCCACGGGGTGGAACGACGATGACCAAATCAGCGAGCGCATCGATCTAGTGCTGGACAAGGTTGGCCTGAAGGACAAACGCAACAGCATGCCTTACAACCTCTCCGGCGGCGAGCGTCAAGGTGTGGCCATCGCACGGGCCTTGCTCAACAACCCCGACATCATCCTGGCCGACGAGCCCACCGGTAATCTCGACCCTGAGACGGCACTCGATGTGTTAAAGATGTTGTTGAGAATCAGCGATTTCGGAACCGCCGTGTTGATGGCAACGCACAACTACGGCCTCATCCAGAAGTACCCAGGCCGCATCATCAAATGCGAAAACCATCAGGTGGTTTGCTCACGCATTGAGTAGATCGTCTGAATCATCACCGACACATTCCGCTCGTTCTGATAGAGCTCACGCATGGCATTGTCGCGCTCTTCAACATCGTCTTCCGTGAAATCTTCTTTCATCAAGCGTTTGATTTCACCGATAAACTCCTCCGGTGTTTCCGCCACGATGCACAGCGGATCCAGCGAGGTGCCACGGATCATATCGCCATTCACTAGGCAGAAACGGCCGTTATACAGGGCGTTCAACAGCTTCAATTTCAGTCCCGTAGGCTGATCGGTCACCATCACGTTGATCTGGGCGTTACGGATCAAATCCATCATCTCGGCATCGTCGAGATTGGTCTTCAGCGCCACATTGGGATAGCGATCGCACAGCTGCCGAAGGCTGTCAGGGGGATTCAAACCCGCCACCACGCAAGGGATGTTGATCTCCGAAAACACGTGAAGAATCAACCATTCAGCGGCTTTTTTGTTCTCGGCCACCGAGAGGTTGCCATGGTAGAGCACATAGTCGCCCCTACCCGTCTCGGAGCACACCCTGCTGACCGAGTTGAAACTGGGCACCAGCACCGCATTGCCATATTGCGCATTGAAATAATCGTTGTCCTTCTGCGTAACGGAAAAGACAGCGGCAGCTTTTTTCAGCACCGGCTCATAGCGTTGCAATTTCCGCGCCTCCATCTTGTAGAACCAACGTTTCCAGAAGGTTGGCTCCGAATCGGCCAACAACCTGTAATAGTCATGCTCCACATTGTGTGCTCGCACGAATATCTTACGGTTTTTTAAGCGGCTGTCGTTGAGCACCGCCGTAGTGTGCAGCCCTTCGCAAAGAATCGGATAATCGTCTTTCAACAGGTCTTGGACCAAGGCTTCCGATTTACGCGAAGCCACCACGTACGGCTCGCGACGCAACTGTTTCCAGATCGAGGTGTCCCTTTTGTAATATTTCACCTCATGGCAGCGGTTCAGCACTTCGGGTTCTCCCCTGCCGTATTCAAAGCAATGCAGATGCACCTTCACGCCCGCCTCCGACAGCGCCTTGACACGGTAAAACACGTCGATCACCCCGCCGTAATTGGCAGGATAAGGCACGTCGAACGCGATGATGTGTAGATGGTAGTCAGCGTCATTCATAATGTTTGTAGATATCTAACAGAACCTGTTGTTCATTCTCCCAGCAAAGCTCCTCAGCGGCTTTGGCCAGTCCCTGCTGCCAGACAGCTCTTCTCGAGGCATCGCCCAGCCCTTCCTTGATGGTGGCGGCGATAGATTTGGGGTCATGGTCGGGAATGAACAACCCAATTTGGTATTTTTCGATGATTTTTCCCACTTCCACAAGACGGGAAGCCACAATGGGCACGCCTGCCTGGATGAAGTCGAACAGTTTGTTCGGGAGGCAGAAACGATAGTTGAGGTTGGTATCCTTGTCGAGGATGAATCCCAATTCGGCCAACTGGGTGTAAGCCATCATGTTGGCGTAAGGCATCCTCGGAATAAAGCGTACCCGATCCTCGATGTGCATTTCCGTGACCATCTGTTTCAAGATGGGAAGCACGTCGCCGCCACCGATGATCATCAGGTAGCAGTCGTCAAGATACTGCATGGCTTCCACCAGCTCCTCTGCACCGCGTTGGATGTTGATGCCTGATCCCTGGAGTACCAGCAAATGCTTGTCTTCAGGCAGGTTTAAGATCTTTTTATCACCCTTCGGAGGCAGTGCCGCTCGCGCCGGAATATTCCTCACTACATGGCATTTCACCCCATATTTTTCATGGAACAAGTCGGCGATGCTTTCGCACACCGTGATCATCTCCAGAAGTCGAGGTACCACAAAGCCTTCGATGCGTTTCCACACCCGCTGCACCCTCGGTCGGTCGACCAGTTCTGGCGTTTCAGTGAAATACTCATGGCTGTCGTAGATCATCTTGATGCCTTTCAGCTTCGAGATGAAATAGTTCGGCAACGCTGTATCCAAATCGTTGGAAAGCAATAAATTAGCCTTATGGAAAAGCAGGAAGGAAAACAGCCGGATATTGTATTCCGCATAGAAGAGCGGGCCTTTCTCGAATAGCAGCTTCATCCTTTTCGTATCGTAAGGTCGTTGGTCCATCGGTGGACTTTTCCGCTGTTTGCGGCCCACCAACATTACCTCGTACCCCAGCTTTTGCAGCGTGAGACACGACTTGTTAACTCTCTGGTCGGTGACCAGGTCATTGATGACCGATACGATGACACGTTTCATACGGCAAAAGTAATAATTTTTTAGAAGTCGGAAGACAGAAGTCAGAAGTCAGAAAAAACATTATCTTTGTACCATGAAAACCAACGTCAACCTGCAGCCCTATAACAGCTTTGGCTTCAAGGCCACAGCGAAGCATTTCGTTGAGATCAACGACGTCAATGACTTGCTGGAACTGATCAAAACGCCTGAGTTCAAGACGGAAAAACACCTGATCCTCAGTGGCGGTAACAACATCCTATTTACCAACGATTGCTTCGACGGCCTCGTCATCCTGATGAACACGAAGGGCATCGAAGTCATCCATGAGGACGGCGACGATGTCATCGTCCGAGCCCAAGCCGGCGAGGATTGGCCTGAGTTTGTAAAACAGATGGTCGCCAAAGGCTTTTATGGCGTGGAAAACCTCGCCCATATTCCCGGAAAAGTCGGTGCGGCGCCCGTGCAGAACATCGGAGCCTACGGCATGGAGCTTAAGGACAGTTTCCTGCAATGCGAAGCCATGGATTTGGCCACCGGAAAGACCCGAATCTTCACCAACGAAGCTTGCTGTTTCGGTTATCGCGAAAGCATCTTCAAGCACGAATTAAAAGGACTTTACATCATCACTTCTGTTGATTTTCAATTAACCAAGAAAAGCGACTTGAAGTTGGAATACGGCAATATAAAAACCTATCTGGAGCAAAACGACATCGTCCATCCCAGCTTGCAGCAGCTCCACGATGCCATCTGTGCCATCCGCGATTCAAAACTTCCCGATGTGAAGCAGCTAGGCAGTGCCGGCAGTTTCTTCAAGAATCCCGTCGTTGACAAGGCCCAGTTTGACACATTGCAGCAGGCCTACCCCACCATTCCGCATTACGACGAACCTGATGGCCGCGTGAAAGTCCCTGCAGGATGGCTCATTGAGAAGGCTGGCTGGAAAGGCTGGCGTGACGAGCACGTGGGAGTGTATGAGAAACAGGCTTTGGTACTGGTGCATTACGGCGGCGGCAGAGGCCAGGACATTGTGAATCTATCACAAAGAATTCAGAAATCCGTTGAAGAAAAGTTCGGGATTCGAATCAGTCCTGAGGTGAATTTCGATTAAGATGAAGGCACTTCTTCCGAATAAGAAATCGCCACTTTTGACGAAAAGGAATCATAATAATGAAAGATCTCATCAAAATCCAGTTGGGCCAACTCTGTCCAAATTACCTGTACCATGAGCGGACTACTTTTCGAAATTCGTCTTGAGAGATCAAATTTCTTCCTGCGTCAACATCGGCAGTGGCTTGAAGTACCCGCTGAACCATCTCGTCGACCGTATAACGGCACGGAGGTGGTGTTGGGCTTTGAGCCTCTATCCGGTCGAGTAGTTCCTCAATATTCTCCTTCGATTCCTTTGATTCGTTCATTGTGACAATTCCAATATTCAGCCCTAACAACTGATTTTCATTTGCAAAGGTAACTATATTTTTCATATCAAGTAAAATTTAGATCTTGTAAAACACAGTTCACCTTGTATCTCGCCGCAAAGATACCACTTTTTTATTAATTATCAATACTTTTTTGGAATATTTTTTAGAATATTTTTAAAGCTTTGCTATTTAAAATCAGGAGTTATTTGAAGAGCTCCCTTTAGATCCGATACCTTATCAAATCCATGCCGTTCGCAGTAGTCTTTCATCCCATCTGCCACCTTCGTTGAAATAGCAGGTTCAATGAAATTGGCTGTGCCGATCTCGATGGCGGAAGCGCCAGCCAGCATAAATTCCACGGCGTCGGTGGCATTGCTGATGCCGCCCAGACCCACTACCGGGATCTTCACCGCCTTAGCCACCTGCCACACCATACGCAAGGCCACGGGCTTCACGCAGGCGCCTGACAAGCCGCCGGTGATCACGGAGAGCTTCGGCTTGCGCCGCTCCGCGTCGATGGCCATGCCCATCAAGGTGTTGATCAACGAGACCGAGTCGGCTCCGGCAGTCTCAGCCGCCATTGCGATCTCAGCGATGTTGGTCACATTGGGCGACAGCTTCACCATCAGGTGCTTGTGATAGACTTTGCGCACCTCAGAGACCACCTGCGAAATACCCGTCGTGGTCACACCAAAGGCCATGCCGCCCTGTTTCACATTGGGACATGACACATTCAGCTCAATGGCCGGAATCTTGTCCAAAGCATCGACCATCTCCGCACCGCGAACATAATCGTCCAAACACGAGCCCGAAAGGTTCAGCAGCACGTTGGTATCGAAGTCCTTAATTCGAGGATAGATCTTATCGATAAAGTACTGTACGCCTTTGTTTTGCAGGCCCACGCAATTCAACATTCCCGAGGGCGTCTCGGCCATGCGGGGATAAGGGTTGCCCTCACGGGGATACAAGGTGGTGCCTTTCACGATGATGCCGCCCAGCTGCGACAGATCCACGAAATCGGTATATTCCTCGCCATAGCCGAAGGTTCCCGAAGCCGTCATCACGGGGTTGCGAAGCACCAAGCCGCGACCCAAGTCAACCATCATGTTCACCATTTCAACCTCCTTGTGTTAAAGACCGGACCTTCCTTGCAGACGCAGAGATGCCCCTCGACGGTGTCCTCCACGCAGCAGAGGCAGGCGCCGAGACCGCAGGCCATCAAATGTTCCAACGAGACCTCACACCAAGTGTCATTTGCCTTGGCAAGGTCAGCCACCGCCATCATCATCCGTTTGGGACCACAGACATAGATCTTGTCGAACCCACCTTCTTTCCAAACGGAATGACCCGTCACCAAGCCTTTCTCGCCCAGCGAACCGTCTTCCGTGGTGACATGCGTCGCACCAAGTTGACCATACGCATCCAGCATCACAAGATCAGAGGCCGTCTTGCCCCCCAGCAAAAACACTGGTTTCACGCCCTTTGCAGCCATGCCTTTGGCAAGATAAAACAACGGCGCGATGCCAATGCCACCGCCCACAAGCAGGACCTTTTCATCCTTCTCGGGAAGCGTGTAGCCGTTGCCTAAAGGTAGCACCAAATTGACCGTCTCACCTTCGTTGACGGCGGCCAAATGTTTGGTCCCCTCCCCCACAATCTGGACTAACAGGCTAAGCTCATGCTTGTCAAAGTCCACGTCATGGATGGAGATGGGACGGCGCAGGTAAGTGGATGGAGAGTCGTCGACACGCACCTGGACGAACTGTCCGGGGGCGATGTCAGGTAAGGGTTTGTCGCAGCGGAGCCTCAGTAGCACGGAGCGGCCGAAGTCCCTTTTCTCAACGAGCTTGAAATCAGCGATTTGTTTCATTCCGCTGGGGTTTCAGCCTTCTCTTCGGCGGCCTCTTCCTTGGTCTCAGGCGTGAAGTCAAGAAGGTTTTTGTTCACCAGCATCTGGTACCAGGCAAACACCTTCCTCATGTCGGAAGGATACACGGCTTCTTGGTCGTAGTCGGGCATCACCTCAAGGAACTTGGCACGAAGTTCGTCATTCGAGGCCTTCTTGAAATCGAAGTTAACCTGGTCACCCATCTTTTCGTGGATGCTCATGAACACTTCCTTAAGCGGCTTGTCCTCATCAACCGAGAAGATGGAGATCTCCTCGAGCGAGCTCATGCGGTCGTGAGCGAAGGCTGGGGTGCACTTTCCGTCAAGCACCGATTCAACAATGATTCTGCCAACGGCTTGGGACTTGATCTGGAACAGTCCCTGTCTGCCGGCTATTGAGATAATTTTTGTAAGATCCATTTGATTCGTATTTTTCAAAAAACGGGCAAAGATAGAAATATTTTTGAAAAGTCCACCAGAATAATTCAATACTCCAGCCTCACCTCATCCACCCAAAGCACGTTGCCCAAGGCGCCGATGAAAGCACCGCAGCTACCCGAGCTAAACCATAAAATTGCATGGGTGACAGGGGTATCAGGATCAGCCCAGCCTTCTTCCAAAACCAGCTTTTTCTTGCCTTTGCTGTTGAAGGCATACAGATTCTTACTCCCTGTAATCAGATCCATGAAAGGCCGGTAATCCTTGTCTTTTCTTGCATCGCCGTAAATGACCGGAATCCTACAGTCCATCACCCAATGCGGCACTGATTGATCAATCTGGCATATCGCAGTCCCCACCCGCTTGGCGTGGATATTGCCTTCGGCGTCCTCCCATCGGTTTTGCAATACAAAGACGACCTCTGCCGGATCATAACCCTCAAACTCGGAGGCATGGAACGTGGTACTCTTGATGAGTTTGCCATTGTTCGGAATATACGCCTTATAGTGGAACAGCAACGCCTTTGGCCGTTTGGTGAAAGGGATGCCCCAGCTCATGACGGAATAGGGATTGCTGATGCCTGAGACGGGTTCCTGGATCTCCCCCCAGAAGATGGAACCCGCCGCCAACACATTGATATTAAGGAGTCCCGCCACCTTGCATGACGCCATTTGGGTGACCAGTTTGGCGCATTTGCCCGTCGGACCTTTGGCAGGCGTGACGTTGGTGCTGGTCTTGGTCACGCCCATCACCTTGGCATAGACATTCGAGGACGACCAAATTGTGTTTTCGTAGGAATAAGCCACATTGCCCCGAATGGTATCCGTCGGGCCGACCATGTACACCGTCTTTTCCTTACCGCCAATCACCTTTGATTCAGTGATATAGCGCACCGCCCACTGCTCGAAGCCGCCAAACGGCACTTTCTCGTAGCGCTGTCCGAAAGCCAGCTGTGAAGCCAAAAGGAGCAATATTACTTGTATTTTTTCCATAACCTGTCAACGAGTTTTTTTGGCAATATGGCGATCAAAGGAGGAAGATATCTGTTCATTAAGCCTGGCTTGACCACACGGCGTTTATGGAACATGCCTCTCAAAGCGCGGCGCACCAGCCATTGCGGGGTACCGATCAAGCCGATCTTCACACCCAGTTTCAACAACGATGGCTTCAGCTTGTAAAGCGGCGTGGCGATGGCTGCGGGACACACCGTGGTCACGCCGACGCCGTAGGGTCGCATCTCGAAATACAAGGATTTGCTGAAACTCTTCAGATAAGCCTTGGTGGCGGAATACACGGTGATGCCCGGGCACGGCAGCTTGGCCGCCATCGACGACATGTTGAGGATATAGCCACTGCCTCGCTTCTTCATCTCCTCGCCAAACAAGACGCAGAGCCGGGTCGTAGTGAAGATATGCAATCGCATCATCGTGAGGGCTTTGTCTGCATTGTCGGTGGTCAGCTCCTCGAAAAAGAACATGCCCGCGTTGTTGATCAGGATGTCGATCTGGAGGTTTTCCGCTTGACAGAACGAGAAAAGCTCTTCGGCGGCAGTTTCCGTGGCCAAATCCTGATAATGGCCAATCACGTTGACGTTAAAGACTTGTGAAAGATCTTCTACAGCTTTGGATAGCTCTTTCTGCTGGTTGCTCACCAACAACAAGTCATAGCCTTTGGCCGCCAGCTGTCTGGCGTATTCCAGTCCCATGCCTGAGCTTCCGCCCGTGACCAACGCTCTCATCACAATGTCCTTTCCGCTTCGTCAATCTCTTTTTGCAGTTTCTTCGGCAGGTTTTTCACGCAGTGGTGACACTTCATCTCTAAGGTGTACATCCTGCCGATGCAGTAGTTGGAGTGCTTGCAGCCGCTGCGAGTGATCTCGCCACGCTGGAGTTTGTTCACAAACTCGGTGTCGTGCACCAAGGCGCGCGCCACCTGCAAGCCCATGAAGCCCGCGTCGAGCACCTCCTCCATCTTCTCCTTGGAGATCAGGCCGCCCACGTAGATCAACGGTAGCTTCAGGTTGGCCCGAAACGCCTTGGCATCCTCAAGGAAATAGCCTTCACTATAAGGCACCGTAGGCACCATCAGGCGGCCGAACAGCAACACACCGGCTTTCAGCCACCAAAACTTTTTCAAGTCCATATAATAGGTCATGGTCTTCAAGGGCATGGCGCCGCGCATCACCTCCATGGGAGCCTTGCTCACGAAGCCCGCCGTCAGCACCAAGGCATGCACGCCAAGCCGTTCCAACTCCTGTGCCACCTTGATGCACTCCTCCTGCTGCATGCCGCGGCGGAATCCGTCGTGCATATTCACCTTGACCACCACACCCATGTCGTCGCCCGCCACATGCATCACCTCTTCGATGACCATGCGCATGAAACGCATCCGGTTGTCGAGGCTGCCACCAAACTCATCATGGCGATGATTGGTGTATGGCGACAGGAACTGGCTAATCAAGTAGCCGTGACCCGCATGGATCTCCACGCAGTCGAATCCCGCTTGGCGAGCCAGCTCCACGGCATGGCCGAAATCCTTCACCAGGTCGTAAATCTCCTCTTTGCGGAGTTTGCGCACAAAAGTCGGGGAATAGAGGTTAAAACCGTTGGAAGCGCCCACTGGCTTGCAGCCGCAGGTGGAGCGATGCGTCATGTTGCCGCAGTGGCCCAGCTGGATGGAAGCCTTGGCGCCCTCGGCATGGACAGCGTCGGTGAGCCGTTTCAGCTCAGGAATGATCTCCTCACGCATCCACAATTGACCATCGAACGACAATCCCGACTGACTCACCGCCGCATAAGCTACCGTGGTCATACCCACACCGCCGCGGGCCACGGCCACATGGTAGTTGAACAAATCCTCCGAAGGCCGGTTGCCGTAGGCCATGTTCTCGAACGCCGCAGAGCGGATCACTCGGTTGCGCAGGGTGACAGGACCGATCTGACAAGACGTAAATATCTTTGATTCCATCATGTTACCAAACAAACGGGATCATCCGTTTTGTCTTTTTCGTATTTAATTGATTACCAAATTCTTGCTTATATCGATCATAGATCCTTGAAGCCCTTGGCGCCAAGTTGCCGAAAGTCCACAGGGCGAACACCGCTCCCGACCACGACCATGTCAAAATCGCAAAACCGATCCACTCCACCAGCTCACCGAAGTAATTGGCCGAAGTAACATAGCGGAACATGCCGTCTTTGGGCAAATAATGCCTGGAATCCCCCTCCTTTCGTAGGTTGCGGATGATGTCGTCCGACTGGATGTTGATGTACATCCCAATAATGAAGACCAAGAAACCAGCGATGAACTTCGGCGTGGTCAGCCACTCGCGTCCATAATAGTCGTTGGGCGAAAGATAAAAGATCCAGCCGCCCTGCATCAAGGCGTTCAACACGTTGAACGTCACGCCCATTACGATGATGGAGAATGGCATCACGCTCTTTCCGCGGAGGCGGAAGGGAAACACAAACGAACGCTGGAAGTAATGCAACTCGAACAAAAACAGAAAAGCCAACCGCACCAGGTCGTCGCGGCGGTCGGAACACAGCCACAGCACCAGCATGGCGACGAAAACAGGAGCTTCCATCAGCACCCAACCTACCTTATTATTAATGGCCGGACCCCATTTTTTGTCGTAAAACTTGCCGTAGCCCGCGTCCACAAAGAAGAGGCTCACAAACACCACCACGGCCACACAAACCATGATGATGAGGAAGATATTGTATTGGTTAAGCGTTATCATTGCCGTTTTCGAAGGAAATTGCAAAAATAGGACAATTCCAAAGAAAAACCTATTTTTCAAATACGAAAACCATCGATCCTTAGTTAAAAAATCTAAAATTCTTCAGTTTCTAAAAAACTATTCGTATCTTTGAAAGTTTTAACTCTTAAAATCCAAAACCTCATGAGGAATTTGTTTTCTAAATTATTGATAACCATCGCTTTCCTTGTTGGAATCGCATCATTCGCGACCGCCCAAGGCACCAGCGTCAACCTCATCCTCACCTTGACCAACGGTGAGGAGCAGACCATCCAACTGTCCGACCAAAGCCAACTCCATTTCGACAATGGCGAAAGCCTTGTCATCGACGACAGCAATGGCACTACAACGACGTTTGCCCTTGCCAACATCCGCAAAATCGTCTGCGCCGAGTTGACTGACATTCAAGAAAACGCGGCATCGCAACTGCAGATCCTTCCCAACCCGTCATACGACCACTTCATCATCCGCAACCTGTCAGGCCCCGGCACTGCCCGCATCTACGCCCTCGACGGTCGTTTGATGAAGTCGTTCGAAGCCACCGAAGGCCAAGTTGTCGACCTGAGCGGGCTGTCCAGCGGCATGTATCTGCTTCAACTTGATAGTCAAACCCTA
The DNA here is from genome assembly GCA_017645245.1 of Bacteroidales bacterium. Classification (GTDB taxonomy): domain Bacteria; phylum Bacteroidota; class Bacteroidia; order Bacteroidales; family F082; genus Limimorpha. The sequence continues at coordinate 22,125 of JAGCPG010000138.1, read as the reverse complement.
AAACTGATGAAGCTATGAGAAAGATCGCGATCCTTATGGCACTCGTGCTTGGCTGCATCAGCCTTCAGGCCCAAGAATACTACCTCAACCTGCATCAGTCGGGACAGGTCGTCTACCAAAACAGCGTGAACTCGGTCAACAGCATGTCGTTCCAAGGCAACGACCCCGTCTCGCTCGACATCAACACCCTCAGCGGCACCAGCTCGTTCCCCGTGACAGCCTTCGACAGCATCACCTTCGTCTGGCAAGAGGCGCCGCAACCAGGCGATACCGTGTTCATCAACTACAATGGCACTACCGCCACGGTGACCAACCCCTACCCTTCGTGGGAAGTCGCCGTGACCGTGAATGGAGCCAAGGTCTCCGTCACAGCCATGAGCACCTCGCTCGTCACCTATTGCCTGACGGGTACCGCTAACCCCGGACGTTTCGAGGTTGAGAGCACCACCACGCCCACCATCGTGATGAACGGCGTCAGCCTTACCAACCCCACCGGCAAAGCCATGGACCTAACCTGCGACTCAGGTATCGTCATCGTCCTTGCCGACGGCACAAGCAATACCGTTCAGGACGGCACTGAGAGCGACAAGAAGGCCGCCCTTCTGAGCAACAACGACCTGACCATCCAAGGCAACGGCTCCCTCACCGTGACGGGATTCGTTGAACATGCCATTAAGGTGAAGGGACAGCTGACCGTCAACTCAGGCACAATCACTGTCCCTGACGCCATCAACGACGGCATCCATACGGACGATTTCGTCATGCACGGCGGCAGCCTAAACATCACCGTTACCAACGACCAGTCGAAAGGCATCAAGGCCGACAACGCCATCGACATCAGCGGCGGCGACATCACCGTGGTGGCCTCGGGAAGCACCATCCTGGAGCAAATCAACGGACAAAACGTGCCCTCGTACTGCACCGCCATCAAGAGCGACACCGACATCAACATCTCGGGAGGCACCTTCAACATCACCCTACCCACCAGTAACCAAGGGGGCAAGAGCATCAGCGCCGACGGCAATATGTTCATCAGCGGCGGCAACTTCACCATCGAGACCCACGGCAACGGTGCGGCTTACACGGTGAGCGGCAACACCAAGGACTCCTACACCTCGTCCTGCTTGAAATGCGACGGCAACATGGAACTCCTGGCCGGCACCTTCAACCTCAACAGCACCGGAACGGGCGGCAAGGGCATCACCGCAGGCGGCACCCTGAAGATCGGCATGGAGAACGCCAACAACGACGATCTGACCCTTAACGTCACCACCACCGGCGAGCGCATCACCGTGACTTCAGGTGGCGGCGGCGGTTGGCCTCCAGGCGGAGGCGGCGAATACGCCAACCCCAAGGCCATCAAGGCGCAAGGCAGTTTGACTATCAACAGTGGCAACATCACCGTCAACTGTCTCCAGACCCAGAACGAAGGCGGCGAGTGCATCGAAAGCAAATCCATCCTGACCATCAACGGAGGCAACATCGAGGCCTATTCCAAGAAGGACGATGCCGTCAACGCCTCTTCGAGACTCGTCATCAACGGCGGCATCTATTACGTCCATAGCGACGCCAACGACGGCACTGACAGCAACGGCACCATGGAACTCAACGGCGGCTTCAACATCTCCAACGGATCGAGTATGCCTGAGGAGGGCTTCGACTGCGACAACAACCAGTTTAAGATCACGGGAGGCACCTCCATCGGCACCGGCGGTGGCACCAGCAACCCAACATCAAGCGTCTGTACCCAACCGAGTGTGAAGATCAACACTCAGTCGGGCTATGCCATTCAGATTCTCAAGTCGGATGGCACGGTGATCTGCACCTATCAATGTCCTACTCTCTCTGGCGGCGGCGGTCCTGGCGGCGGTAACAGTCTCGTGATGCTCTTCACCGATCCCCAGTTACAGATGAGCCAGACCTATACCGTCAAATACGGCGGCACCATCAGTGGCGGCACCTCTTGGCACGGCTATTACACGGGCAACGTCACCTATTCAGGTGGTCAATCCACCACCTTTACAGCCAATTCGATGTACTCCACGGTGAGCGCCGGTGGCGGCGGATGGTAATCTGAAATAGACTTTCCGCAAGCCTTTTTTCAAAATCTTTCCTTTTTTTCCGGTCATATTTTTTTCCGGTCATATCGCCATACCTACGGCACGGCTGCATGACCGACTATCCTATCTCATGCCTACGGCATAATGACGACTCCAAAATCCTTCCCAAATAAGTTACAAATAAAATAATCATATTAATACATACTAATATTAATAATATCTATCTTTGCATTTCATTTAGACTATATTTTTGAAAGCAAATCCAGACATAGCATCCGCTTTCAGCTCTCCTTTCATCGAAAAGCGACTGAGCGAAATCAAAGGCCTGAAAAACAAGAACGCCTTTCTTGGTTCTATTATGGACGATCCAAATGCTGTCATCCTGAACGAGACAAACAGCCACAAGACGACCTTGCTGCCCGGCAACAAAGGTCCAAAGACTTGAAACACGGCTTCGAACAAGCCAAGACTATTGTCCTCAAGCTGACGAAAACGGATGTAGGCATGCTTTCCAACACCCTTGACTATTTATCAAGGAACAACATTCCTTATGGTGATATCCTTTTATTGAACAAATACGGAAAAATGATGACCATCACCTACAAGGACATCAAGAACAAAAGCTACATTAAAAATGCAAAAGGGTTCCTTTAACGGAACCCCTTTATTCTGGCGCATCACATGGCATCTCAGCCACGACACTTGGGACACAGCGGCATATTGCCCCTCTACTCTGGATTAAGTCCCCTGGTGGTCATTTTGTAGACCGCTGCAAAAATACAACCTATTTCCTTCCCCCGCAAGTCTTTTCTTCAAAAAAAACAAAAAAAAGGCAGATATGGCTCCGCCTAAGTAGTTACAAGTAAAACAATCTAATTAATACATAGTAATATTAATAATATCTATCTTTGCATTTCAATTCCACCATACTTTTGAAAGCTCATACAGACATAGCATCCGCTCGCAAGGAATACGACGCCCTCCCAGATCAGGAGTGGCGCAAAGACTTCTTTTCCGATGAGACCGGAGGATATCTTGTGACCAATTGGAAAAGGATTAAGGAAGCAGCAACCAAGAACGAACCCGAGAAACTAGAGACTGAACATGCTATGTGCCTTGTCTTTGCAAAAGGGGGATTCAAAGTCAGGCATTACCAAGACGATAAAACGCAAGGTTCTTTTGATGTAATGATCAACGATTCCCGTGCAGACTTAAAAAAGACTCGAAGCACAAATAATATTATCAGATACGCCAAACACGGTCTAAAAGTTCAAAATGCCGAAATTATCCTTATTGAATTCGAAAATTGGGGTAACGAATTCAGAGACATTGTTTCAGAAATGTCAAGAAAAGGAATCCATGGTTACTATTATGTCACGGGAGATGAAGTGATACATAGTTTTTAAAAGTCAACCGCCAGACTGAATCGCTTCAATCTGGCGGGGGGCGGTACAGGCCCACCGAAGTGTCCCGTCCCTATTTGCTTGCAAAGGTACAAACAATTTCCTTTCCCCGCAAGCCTTTTTTCAATTTTTCCCTCTTTAATAATTAAAATTCTAGATTTTTTATTTTTATTGAAAAAAACCCGAAAAAAAACATACACTAACCAGTAAAATTCGTATCTTTGCGCCGTGAAAAACGAAACAGTTCAACAAAACATAACGCATTAAAAAACAGATAAATAAAACAAAGTAAAATATTCATATTTAAAACAACAAACAATTAACAAAAACACTAAAAACAAAATGAAAAAAAGATTTACTTTTTTGATTGCAGCCCTCGCGCTGCTGGTCTTCATGACACCGAGTATGGTGGGATGGGGACAAACAAGAACAGAAAATGTAAGTAGCTTAGTTTTTGAAGAAAAATGTAATGGTTCTGGTACTGCTGATGACGGTGCTGAATGGACTGTAACCTCGGATGGAACGGAATCAAACTTTGATAATACAAAAGGTATTCATTATGGAACTAATTCTGCCCAAGTTAAGTACATTACGCTTACCACGTCTGATATTTCAGGCACCATTACAAAGATTGTAGTCAATGCCTCTACGGCTTCTGGAGTAACAGCAACAGTAAGCGTAACTGTTGGTGGTAGTGCTTTTGGCGGAGATCCGCAATCTACTACAACAAACGCAACCGATTATACTTTCAATGGCTCTGCTTCTGGAGAAATAGTTGTAACGCATACAAAACCCACAAAAGCAACAAAGGCTCTCTATGTAAAGAGTGTTGTTGTTACATACGTTACGGGTGGCGATACCCCTACCACTTACACCGTGACATACAACGCCAACGATGGCACTCAAAGTCCGGCAACTTTTGAAGATGGTGGACACGAAGCTGGAGACTACACTGTCCTTCCAAACAATCCTAACAGCAATGATAACCCAAGCTTCACCAGAACAGGATATAGCTTCAATACATGGAACACCGCAGCAAATGGTTTTGGAACAAATTACGCACCAGGATCACAAATCTCCCTGCCTGATATTACAACATTATATGCAAAATGGACTATTAATCAATATCATGTAGCATTAAGTTCCATCGAAAATGTTACTTTAACCGCAACCTACGGCACTAACAGCACTATTGCAGAAGGTCAAAATCCGGAAATAGATTACAACACCGAAATCACATTGAATGCTGCTGGTCTTGCTACCGGTAAGGTTTTCGTTTGGGATGTTTACAAAACTGGCGAAAGTACCACCAAAGTAACCGTTACCGACAACAAATTCAATGTTCCGGCATTCGATGTCACTATTTCTGGTTCGGTTGTTGACTTGGACTACAGCAATACTTATACGAGTAATGTCACGGTTGGCACTGATAAAGTTGTGATTTCTAATGTTGAATATGATGCATTTAAAGCTGGTACATCAAATGCTGCTGGTTCATGGACTGTCACCGTTCCTGCCAACACGAACAAGCTTCACCTGCATTTGGCTTGCTGGGGTACTGAAAGCGTTACTTTGTCAGTTACTCCATCAGGTTACTCCAGTAATATTCCCTTGACGCCTAATTCTGGCATTAGCGGAAATAGCCCCTTTACATGGGGGACTGAAAATAATGACAAAGAGCCTTATTCAAGCGATCATTACAAGGTCATTACTTTTAATGCTTTGGAAGAAGATGTTGATTTGACTTTTACTGCATCAAGCGGAAAACGTTTCGTGGTTTGGGGTGTTAATGCTGAAGCATCGACAGATCCATACATCACTGCAGCCAACGTTAACATTGCCAACGATGCCACAGAGGGAAGTATCGCTTATACAGTTCATAACATCCCTAATCCAGCTGGAACACTCACGGCAGCCGTCACTACAGGTGGTGATTGGCTCACCCTTGGAGTTGTTGGAGCAAACGTTCCTTTCACTTGCTCGGCCAATCCGAATACTGTTGAGCGTACAGCAACTGTCACCCTCACTTATACCTATGGCGACAATGAAACAACCACTGAGATTGTGACGGTCACTCAGGCAGCGTTGGTCGTTACCTACACCTATACATTGGCCACCAGCATTGAAAATGGCAAGCATTATATCATCACCAATGGTAGCAATACAAAGATTATGGGTTCGCAGGGTACCAACAATCGCGCTGCTGTTGATGCTCCGAGTAATAGTTATAATAGTACCAATAACGAGTATTCAATTTCTTCCAATGCAGGCATCTATGAGTTCGTCATCAATGGTCCCGATGCCGATGGCTATTACACCATTCATGATGCCAACCCTAATACGGGTTATTTGTATGCGGCAGGTTCCCCTTCTGGCAATAGTAGCAATAATTATTTAAGGACTCAAGGCTTTAACGACAATAATGGACGTTGGAGCATAAGCTTTGATAATGATGATACTAGTGATAATTATCATAAGGCGATTATCATTGCCCAAGGTGACAAAACAAACAAGTATTTGAGATTCAATGGTAACAATTCTCCTAATGTTTTCTCATGCTATGGTGAATCATCATCTGTACAAGACCCCCCATATCTCTATGTGAGGAACGACGCGTACTATGAGTTCTATAAGGACATTGCAAAATACACAACTCCTGAAGAAGGTGATCCCGTCAATGGCTGGAACTTCATTGCTTCGCCTATCGACGGGAGTATTGCACCAACAACAGCCATGCTTTCAAATACCTACGATCTCTTTAGGCTTAATCCATCTGACACAAAATGGGAGAACATCAAGGCAACCACTTCTACAAACCATTCTGACTTCACCGGTTTGGCCAATGGCAGAGGCTATCTCTACGCTAATTCAGCCAATACCACCTTGCATTTCAGCGGCGCAATCAACACGTTTACCACTGAAAACAACGCAAACGTGAAGGGCTTGGATGAAGGTTGGAACCTCATCGGTAATCCTTATAACATCCCGATTTACATCAACAAGCCTTATTATACATTGAATGATACTCGTACTGCCATTTTGGCTACAGGAGTCAAAAACGTTGCCATTGCTCCTTGCACTGGTGTCATTGTAGAAGGCGGTCAAATCATTTTCACCCAAACATCTCAAAACATTTCCTCAAATAACAATGGTAACCTCCAGATGACCCTCGCTCAAACCGTTGCCACTCGTAGCGGCAATACCGTGGAAACCATCGACAACGCCATCGTGAGCTTCAACGAAGGCACTGAACTGGAGAAGTTCTACTTCGGCAATAACGCCGCTAATATCTTCATCCAGCAGAACAACGAAGAATATGCTATCGTGAGCACCGAGATGAAAGGCGAAATGCCGGTGAACTTCGTGGCAGCTGAAGCTGGCGAATACACCATCACGGTGAACGCCGAGGACGTGGAGATGAGCTACCTGCACCTTATTGATAATATTGCCGGTCAGGACATCGACCTCATCGCTACCCCGAGCTACACCTTCAACGCTCAACCTACCGACTACGCTAGCCGCTTCCGTCTGGTGTTCAGCGCCAACAACGTGAACGAAAACCAAAACGAAAACGAAAACTTCGCCTTCGTCGGTAGCGACGGACAACTCATCGTCAACGGCACCGGAACCATCCAGATCATCGACATGATGGGTAGAGTGATCAGCACCCGCAGCACCGACGAACGCATCAGCACCAACGGACTGAACACTGGCGTGTATGTGCTTCAACTGACCACCGGCTCGGAAACCAAGACTCAGAAAATCGTTATCAAATAATTTAGAATTAATAATTAAGAATTTATAGATATGAAAAAAGTAGCTTTAACAATCGCAATCGTTCTCGGCATGGCCATTAGCGGCATTGCCCAGACCAATGGTCTGTTTGACATGGGCCCGAACTCGGGTAATCAATTCGACAACGAACCTTCAACAGGACTGTTCTTACCCTCAACCCATGGTGGGACTGATGACGCCAATGGTACTCCTTTGGGCGGAGGTGCCTTGTTGCTCATCGGCTTCGGTGCTGCTTACGCACTGAAGAACAGAAAGCAGAAATAAGCATCTGCCTATCTATATGTAGTTGAAACTACAAATAAACAAACAGCGACTATAACTATTCAAGTTGTAGTCGCTGTTGTTTTTGTTGCTCCTAAAGGAGCGTCACTTAACGACGAGTTTCGCCATTCGCATCCCCTCGGCACCGTCCAGACGAACGAAATACAAGCCCTTGGGCAGATCCAGGACGACCTTCTCACGAATCTCACGCATCACCACCAGCTGGCCCAAGGCATTGAAAACACGCAGTGTGCCGTTGCCTTCGGCGGTAAACTGTCCGTTGGAAGGATTGGGATAGACGTTCAAGGTTTGCCAAGCGTATTCCTCAACGGCAAGGTTGTTCTTGCCCAAGATAGGATAGCCGTTGTTATGGCTCAAGGTATCGGCGCACCAAACGTCGGTGCCGTTGTTCAGAATGTCCACGAAGGAAGGTTCACGCATCTCCTCAGCAGTCTTGGCCTCGCCATAGTTGTCAGCCCCACTTCCCATGAGGAAATAGGCGTTTTCAACCGTGCCACTGTTGCCGAATCCTCCGACCAAAGCGCCAGCATCGCAAGTCTCGCAGGAAACCGAGCCCACATTATAGCAGTTGGTCATCGAATGTGTGCCCATCCACACCATTCCAACAATACCTCCGACGGGACAGGCTGGTAACGACGAAGTAGCTCCACTGCCCGTAGAAAACACGTCTCCCGTATTGTAACAGTTGCTGACGACGGTTTTCCCACTCACATTACCGCCGAGAATGCCTCCGCAAAAACTATTGCTGGTAACCGCTCCGTTGTTGTAGCACTCCGTCAATTCGTTGGCGGAACTAGCCACCATGCCACCGGCAGCGGAAGTGCCCTTGACAGCCGCGATATTGTAGCAATTACGGATTTTGTCGGCATTATTACCGACAATGCCACCTGCATAGGTGCCATCAATATCAGCACCGTTCCAGCAGCGTGAAATCAAAATGTCAGATTCACTGGAAAGGATACAGTTGCCGGCAATGCCTCCGACGTTTACGCCTTTGATGAATCCGCTGGTGACGAACACGTTTTCCACCACGGTTTGGCTTCCCTCGACGTTGGCCAACACACCGAACAATCCCGCGGCATCTTGTCCGCTGTTGACATAAATATTGGAAATGCTGTGATCGCCGCCGTCAAAATGGCCCTTGAAAGCCAGATCGGTAGCGTTAATACCTACAGGAGCGGCATTTCGCTCACAACCGTCTTCATAGTAGGCATTCTTCGACAGTCCGATGGGGATCCACTGGTTGTCCTCGCTGCCATTCAGGTCGATATCGGTGGTCAGCTTGAAATACAAGCCATGGGTATCGAAGGCCTTGCCGACCATATAGGAAAGGAACGCCAGTTGCTCGGCCGATTCGATCAAATACGGGTCGCTCTCAGTTCCCGTTCCCCTGGTCCACAACTGTCTGGAGCCGTCCCAAACGCTGGTCTGGGCTTGGGCAAACACGCCCGCCAACACGAGCATGATCATGATAGATATCTTTTTCATCTTTTTTCTGCTTTTAAATTGTTAAACCATCCATTATTTCGACAAGCCGTTGGTATAGAGTTCCACGATATGGTCGACGAACTCGCCGATGCGGTCCTTGGCCGTGGCTGTGGCGTTTTTCCACACGGTGATCTCGGCAAAGGTCAACTCTTGCATGCCACCGGCGGGGAAGTTGAAGGGTCCCACCGAAGCCAGACCACGACGGTCATCCGGCATGTTCCCTGACTCTTCCTCGGTCCAGTACTTGCCATTGGTGTTATAGCCACCGTTGGGTGCGATACCGTTGGTGCCGATGTTGTTGGGATCGGAGTCGCCAGGGAACATGTATCTACATTCAGGGCCGACTGTTCCAGACATGCCCGGATAGGCATTGCCGCCATACATCATGCGGCTGCCGTCAATCCAGCAGCCTTGGAGCATCAAATAATAATCTGGGGCATAATGAGGATCGCCGGTGTGGGAACTATTATTGTTGTGATACATAAACCCTGTCATTCCCAGCCCATCAGGTCCAGCCAACACGGTAGTGACCTGAGCTGGAGGGTTTTCGCCGTATGACGAAGGCTCACCGCTGCCATCGATCTCCGTTCCGTTGTAGGCATAGCATGAATTGCGCTGGACATCGCAACCCACATAATCGTTACGAGCATAACCGATATCCCAGTCGAACCACAGACCCAGATAGGTGTTTTGGTAATTGTTTGAGGAACGGTTGAAAAACTTGTAGTTGGTGAACACGGTGTTGTTCAGTACCTCATCGTTGGGAGCGTCGAAGGCATACACCATGGCATGGACTTCAAGACCCACTTTTTCGCCTTGAGTTTCGGTGTGTGTGCCGAAACTGTCGTTGAAGATGAAGAACAGGCATTGGTCGCCCTTGATGTCAGGGTAATCGCCGTCGGCGGGATTGTAGTGCCCGTCATTGTTCACGTCCACAAAGGGAGCCAGGTTGGGGGCATAGTCGCCTTCGCCGTGTGCAGGCCATGTGAGGATGTCGTCAGGCACCTGATAGCCTGATTCGCCATGATGGGCGATAAACTGATCGATCTCAGCACGGGTCAAGCTCCAAATATGATGATACTTCAGAGCGGTGAATTGATCGAGGGTGGCGTCGGTGGTCTTCAGGGGACCCGCCCAATAGTCCTGGCCGCCTTTGAGATCCGGACCTTGTCCGAAACGCATCGCTGCCAGATGCAGGTTGCTGGAGCCGTCGAGGCCGCCGAACCACAGCGCCTTTTGAAAGACGGTGCTCTTGCCCTCTCCTACCGGGACTTCCCAGGTCGGACAGGGCACGGGCTCGAATTCTTCAGCGTCATAGTCCAAAAACTCAGTGCCATTACCCAGAATGGTACCGCGCACGTTGTTCGCCTCGATGTGCGAGATTGGCGGAATTTGCGCCATTGATGCCATGGCCAAGCCACAAAGCATCAAACAAAGTAAAAGTCTTTTTTTCATAAGCTTATATTTTAGGGTTTGTCAAACGCAAAGATAGTATTGTTTTTTGAAAAATCCAAAAAATCAATACTTAAAATTCAGCATCACTTCGTAGCTGCGGCCTGGCATGGCGCGCCAGATCACGTTTTGATAGTCCTTGTTGGTGAGATTGTTGCAACGCAACTCCAGGCGGAACTTGCGCCATTGTTTGCCTACGGCCACGTGGTGCAGCACGTAGGGCTCCAAGCTGAAACGGTCTGACTTGGCATACGAAGTGTTGCGGTAGCCCGTCACCTCCATGGTGTAGCGGGCATCCCAGGTCTTCCAACGGACATTGGCGAACAGGTTGCCGTGATGGCGCGGGATGTAGATCAGCTGTTTGCCGAGGATGCCGTATTTCTTGGCGTTCTCGCTCTCGTCGGTCGTGAAGGTGAAGACGTAATTACCCGAAAGGCTCAGCTTCCAATCGCCTTTCAAATAGTTGATGTCCCAATGGTTCTCGATGCCGCGGGCGAAGACCATAGCCACGTTTTGCGGTCTCCAATAGCGGTAGGCCTGAGGCACCCACTGTATCCAGTTTTGCACCTTCGAGGCGTAGGCTCCCGAACGGAGTTCCACGATCCATCCGCCTTTGTTCAGGTGATAGCTCACAGCCAAGTCGAGCGTGTGGCCGTTTTCGGGTTTCAAGGTGTCGTTGCCTCCAGGATACCAATAGAGGTCGTTGAGCGAGGGATTGCGGTAGTTGTGGCTGTAGCCCATCGTCACGCCGATGCCTATCGGGAAATGATAGGAGACCGTGGCCGTGGGGAATACGCCCATCGATTTGCCGTCGACCATGTCGTAACGCGCGGTGAGGCTCAGGTCAGCGTTCTTGAAGGGATTGCCCTCAAAAGCGGAATACACGGAGACCATGTTGCGCCGTTTGATGTCCTGATAGTTGTTTGAGTTGACTTGCTCACGATCCCACTGCAGCTTGCCTTTCAGCGTCCATTTGGTGAAAACCCGCTGTTCCACATCGGCAATCTGATGCAGCACCACCGCGTCATTGATGGAATTGATCGAGGTGACGTCCACTTCAGGATGATCCAACGGATGGGTTTTCAGATAGTAATGCTGGTTCTCGACGAAAGCCGCCGACTTCAGCTGGAGCTTGCCACCTTCCCAGAAAAGCCGGTACGACATGAAGTTCCTCGAAAAAAAGTCGTTTGTCCACTCCTCGGTGTTCTCGTTGAGCACGTTGGTCATGATCTGAGGCAGGTTGCGGTTGTTCCACTGGTTCCACGAGGAGAGCGTCAGGATGCCGTGTCCCAGCATCACGCTGACTTCAGGCATGATGCCGTAATCCACGTAGTCGGCGTTCTTTTGGCGCATCCACCTGAGGCTGTCAGGAAGCAGCAAGCCCTTGTTGTAATACAGGAAGTCGTTGTCGGACGAGTTGCGGTACGCCTTGATCCTGAAGGCGACCTTTTTGCCGCTATAGCCAGCGGTGACGAAGCTTCCGAGCGTGTTGAAGCTGCCGTAGGTCTGCTTGAGGTCGAGGATGAGGCCTTTGCCGAAAGCGGTCTTGTTGTCGATATTCACCGAGCCGCCCAAGCCGCCGCTATTGTTGGAAGTGCCACTCCCCCACTTCAGGTCGATATCGTCGATCAGAAACACGGGGATGGTGCTGAAATCCACCTGTCCGAGCGTGGGTGCGTTGAGCTGGAAACCATTCCATAGCACGAGGGTATGGCTGGCGGTGGTGCCTCTGAACGAAGCCGTTGAGATGCCACCCGGGCCGTAGGTCTTGATGAACACGGGGCTGTGTTGGATCAAGAGTTCCGAGAGGTTCGACGTGCTTTTGGCTTGGAGCACCAAGGTATCCACCTTTTTCATCATCAGGGGATTCAGCGTCTGGGCCTTGACACGGTTAGCCGAAACGTTGACGGCGTCGAGGGTGATGGTGTCCTGGGCAAAAGCGCCGCACGACAGCCAAAGCAGCCAAAACAGCAAGATCGAACGGGTTTTCATCACCGAAGCGAGTTATCCCTACTTCTTTTTTTCAGCTTTCTTTTCCTTATCCATCTTTTCCAACATCTCAATCTCCCTCTTTTCCTTCTCTTCCTTCTCGAGTCTTTCCTTCTCCTTTAAATCAATTTTGACGTCTTCGAATTGCTTGACCTTGCCTGAGAGTTTGCCGTTTTTGTAGACACTCTCCGACTTCAGGGCGCCCGACTTGTAGAAGGTCTGCTGCTTGCCCTCGAAACGACCCGCCTTGTACTCGATGGTCATCACCACGTTGCCGTTTTGTCCGAACCATGTGGTCAAGCCATCGCGAAGGCCTTCCTTGTAGTTGGAGATCTCACGGTTGCCGCCCTGTTCGTAGCACAGGATCTGCTCGCCGTCCAACATGCCGTTCTTATAGGTGTTCTTCCCTGAGAGACGGCCTCCACGGAACCAGGTGTACGACACGCCGTTCAGCTGATCGTTGGCATATTCGTCCATTTTCACCACAGCGCCCGTCTCGTCAATTTCGAGATAAAGGCCGTTCTTCTTGCCGTTTTCGTATTGCACCACCTTGCGGATCAAGTTCTTGCCTGCATCAATGTCATACCAAGTGCCTTCCTTGAGTCCGTTGCGGGTTTCGCCTTGTTGCACAACTTGCGCCGATGCTGACAATGAGAGGAGCATGACGGTTAAAATGATCAAAGTCTTACGCATAGTGATTATTTTTTTAAATTTGCGTCAAAATTACAAAAAATTACCAGATATGAAGGCTATTGACGTCAAGAATTTCAAGCTCTACACCACTGCGGTGATCAGCATCGAGTGGAAACAGGAGCTGCTCAACGTGAACCTCGACCTGGCCATGATGCTCAAAATGATGGAGATCGAAGGCCTTACCCGGGAGGATGTTCAGAAATACAGCGACCAAGGGAAACCTATTCCCTTCAAGAAGGTGGTTTTAAACCTCTTCACCGACGACGGCAAGCCGGGACAATATTACACCGACGAGTCGTTCTGCGAGGAGGACGACCCGACGGTGTTCTATGTGGAGTTGAAAGGTTAGAGGTTAAAGGTGAAAGGTGGCTATCGCGGTCAACAACCTCTCACCTCTCACCTCTCACCACTCAATTATTCCTAATGTATTCATCAATCGCCTTCGCGGCTTTCTTGCCGGCGCCCATGGCGAGGATCACCGTGGCGGCGCCACTGACGGCGTCACCGCCGGCGAAGATGCCCGGACGTGAAGTGGCACCCACCTCGTCGGCCACGATGCAGCCTTTCTTGGTCAAGTCGAGGTTGCGAGTGGTGCTGCCGATGAGCGGGTTCGGTGAGGTACCCAAAGCCATGATGATCATATCGACATCGAGGATGAACTCCGATCCTTCGACCGGCACCGGGCTGCGACGGCCTGAGGCATCGGGCTCACCAAGCTCGCATTTCACGCACTTGAAACCTTTTACCCATCCATTCTCGTCGCCCAGCACCTCTACGGGAGCAGTGAGCAGGTCGAACTGCACGCCCTCTTCCTTGGCGTGATGCACCTCCTCTACACGGGCGGGGAGCTCAGCCTCGGAACGACGATACACGATATGCACCTCAGAGCCCAGACGCAATGCGGTACGGGCGGCATCCATGGCCACGTTGCCACCGCCTACGACGGCGACTTTCTTACCCACAAAATTCGGGGTCTCGAAGCCTTCCTTATAAGCGAACAGCAGGTTGTTTCTAGTCAGGAACTCATTGGCGGAGACCACACCACAAAGGTTCTCTCCTGGGACGTTGAGCATCATCGGGAAGCCAGCGCCAGAGCCAACAAACACGGCCTCAAAGCCCTCGCGGTGCATCAATTCGTCGATGGTGATGGTGCGGCCAATGACCACGTCTTTCTCAAATTTGGCACCCAGACGGCGGACGCTCTCCACCTCTTTCTTCACCACAGTATCTTTCGGCAGACGGAACGACGGAATGCCATACATCAACACGCCGCCCAACTCATGCAAGGCCTCGAAGATGGTGACGTCGTAACCCATCGAGAGCAGGTCTTTGGCACAGGTCAAACCTGAGGGACCGCTACCGATGATAGCCACCTTATGGCCGTTCGGGATGCTTTGGCTGTCAAAGTGCAGATCATGCTCGATGGCATAATCGCCCACGAAGCGTTCCAGCTTGCCGATGGCAATAGGTTCGAACTTCTTGCCCATGATGCAGCTGCCTTCGCATTGGGTTTCCTGAGGGCACACACGACCGCAGACGGCAGGCAGTGCCGAGTCGCAACTGATGACACCAGCGGCACCCTCGAAGTCGCCTTTGGCAACACGGGCGATGAACCCTGGGATGTTGACGTTGACTGGGCAGTGTTTCACACATTGCGGATCCTTGCAGTTGAGGCAACGTTGCGCCTCCATGATGGCCATGTCGGGCGAATAGCCCAGGCACACCTCGTCGAAGTTGTGGGCACGGATCTCAGGTTTTTGTTCTGGAACGGGTACTCTATGTTTCTTATCGAATGTCTCTTCGGAGATGCCGCCAATGTGGCACTCATGGCCTTCGGCTTTCTCTTCGGCAACAAGCTGCTTGCGGGTAACCACGTTGTTATACATGGCCTGACGTTTCATGGCCTCGTCGAAGTCCACATCCTTGCCAAGGAACTCCGGACCGTCAATACAGGTGAACTTAGTCTTGCCGGCAATGCTCACGCGGCAGGCGCCGCACATGCCGGTACCGTCGACCATAATGCTATTGAGCGAGATGGTGCAGCGGATGCCCAACTCCTCACAGGTCTTGGTGGCGAACTTCATCATGATCATCGGTCCGATGGCTACCGCTTCGTCATAGACCTTTCCGCTGGCCACCAGTTGGCGCAACACGTCGGTCACCAACCCCTTGCGGCCGGTGGAGCCGTCGTCGGAAGTCACATAAAGGTGGCAGTATTCCGAAAGTTCCTTTTCGTAAATCAAAAGGTCTTTAGTGCGGGCGCCGATAATACAGTCGGCTACGGCACCATGTTCATACAACCATTTCACCTGTGGGAAAATGGGAGCGATACCCACACCACCGCCGATGAACACAAAAGAACGCTTGCGGAGCTCTTCAGCCGTCATAGTAGCAAACTCTGAAGGCTTTCCGAGGGGTCCCACCACATCGTGGAAGCTGTCGCCAACTTGATATTCCGCCATCTTTTTGGTGGATTCACCGATAGCTTTGAAAACAATGGTTACTGTACCCTTAACACGTTGATAATCACTGATTGTCAAAGGGATACGTTCCGAGTTTTCTTCCATTTTAATGATAAGGAATTGACCTGGCAAAGCAGATTGGGCAATTCTAGGGGCGTAAACGTCCATCAGGTAGGTTTCCGCCGCAAAAGTCTTCTTTTGTACAATTTCAAACATGGTGATATGGGTTTAAAAGATGGCCAAAGGTAGTGATTATTTTCTTAGGATGAAAAAAAAGATGTTTTTTTCTTCAGCTTTGAGGAGTTGAAAGGTGAAAATGAAATAATTTTATATCATATAACTTTATATCATATTATTTTATTTCACGACAATTTTCTGGGTCTTCACATTCTCCCCATTAGTCAGCCTCAACACGTAAACGCCAGCGGGGAAGAGGGAAGTGGAAAGTGGAGAGTGGAAAGTGGAAAGTTCCTTGGTGAGTAGTTGGTGACCGATGACATCGAAGACTTGGAGGGTTCCTTCACCGAGGACGATGAGCTCGCCGTTGCTGATGAAGGCAAAGTTGTCGTCGCCCCCATTGCTGTTGGCGTTAACACTGATTTGTGTGGGATCGAACAGGCAGTTGTTGAAGGTGACGGTGCGTCCGCTGGCCACCCAACCCACGAAGCCGCCCCATTTTTCGGCGTTGGCTCTCCACTGTGATGTCGGCTGTCAACTTGAAGTATGTGCCGCTGTAGGTTTGGCTCCCGTTGTTCACGTTGGTGGCCAGTGTGTTCCAGTCGGTCGTTGAACTGATTTGGTACGGGTCGGACGCGGTTCCGCTGCCTGTCCATTGTGCCCAAGCCATTGGTGCGAAGGCAATGAGGGCGAGGAGGATGAGGATTTTTTTCATTATGTTGAATTGTTGTTTGTTGTGTATAACAGTCTCCACTTTTTTATAGCGTAAGAAACTAATAATCAAATCATCTCACGCTAAAAAAGTTGGTCGATGGTAATTACATGCTGGAAGATGCCGCTGTATTCATTATAGTTCAATCCAAAAGTTGTGATCAGCACATGGTGGACGGAAGAACGTTTGGGCAATTGCTCAGCCAAAAGATTTTGTCGATGGATAAGTTTTGCATGATAGGCCTTGCTGACCGTAAAACTCTCGTTATAGAATTTCATCTCACACATATCCACCACGTTGTCTTTCCTGCTAATCAGCAAGTCTATCTGACCGCCCTCTTTCTCATCATCGCCTTTAAGCGACCAGGCTGACTGAGTGGAAGAAACGTCAAGGATGTTGATGGTCTGTTTAATCTGACGAATATGAGTCAGACAAATCTCCTCGAAAGCGAATCCTCTCCAAGAATTAACGCTCTGGGCTGTCACGTTGTGCATCCAGAATTCAGCATCCAACTCCAATCGTCCCGCCACGAATTTTTGATAGAACAAACAAAATGGGTCGATGAGCTTGTAGTGTTCATCGTGTTTGCTCATGCCAAAAGGCACATACGGTTGGATGAAGTCGCTCGCCACAAGCGCTTTCAACATCTTGCTCGAAGCTCCGTTGTCATCGAGTCCTGCTTTAGACAATAGTTCCTGTCGGGTAAATCCCGTGCGTCGTGTGCCTAGAATTCCCACAATTTGTTTCATTTGCTCTGGGTTGGCAAAGACCGAAGCAAACAAGCGGTCGTATTCATCGCGCAATTTGGCGTCTTCATCAAAGAACAGTTGGTCAATGTTTTGTGCTAAGCTTAATCCTTTCTTCATATAGCCTAGATAATAAGGAATACCGCCAAGGATCATATAGCTCTGCACAATATCATATCTCGACATCCGCAGTCCTTTTTTCTTGAGTAGTTTTTCGCACTCGCCCAATTTGAAGGGGCAGAGCTTTACTTCGTAGGTTGTCCTGCTGTAAAGGCCACCATGGTTGTTCACCAGGTTGTCAAGCATCCAAGAGTTGGCTGAGCCACAGACCACAAGCATCAGATTGTCGCGATGACAGCCCCATGTGTTCCAAAAACCCTCAAAAGCGGTCATAAAACCGGAACGAGGCGTGTCGAGCCACGGCAATTCATCAAGGAACACCACCTGTCGCTTCCCCGTGTCTTTGGTTTCCAACAGTTGTGAGAGCATGAAGAATGCCTCCATCCACGAGGACGGACACTTGCTTTTCTTCATGCCTTGCATCTGTAGGGAAAAGTAAAAATGCTTCAACTGATCCTTCAGCGTGTTCTTCTTCCCGTCTTCGTCAACGGGCGATAAACCCGCATGACGGAAAGTGATCCTCCCTTTCAACGCTTCGTCAACAAGGAATGTCTTGCCAACACGCCGACGTCCATATACAGCAACAAACTCTGATTTATCACTGTTATACAATTCGTTAAGTTCCTCTATCTCTTTTTCTCTACCAATGATTGCGTTCATAAAAAAAATCGTTTTATTTTGCTGCAAATGTACAAAAAGTATTGTTTCCAGCAAAATAAAACGACATTTTTAAACCGTTGTCAAGGGCGTATCCTTATTTCACAACGATCTTCTGGGTCTTCACATTCTCGCCATTAATCAAACGTAACACATAAACCCCGCTGCCGAGGCCTTCGGAGCTGATGCTGTCGTTGGCATCGCGGGTGACGAGGACGCGGCCCATCAAGTCGATGATCTGGACGATGCCAGAGCCGTCGACGATGAGCTCGTCGTTGCTGATGAAGGCGAAATCGTCGCTGCCTTCGCCACCGAGGTCGGCGTTGTTGGCCACGAACACCAGCTTGAAGCGCGAAGCGTAATCACTTACGTTGCCCGTAAAGGTGTATGACGGCGTTTGCAGCAGGTTCACGTCAGTTCCGGTAAGGTTGTCGATTAAGGTGAGAATTGAGAAGTGAGAATTGAGAGATGCGGAGACTGTCAACGTGTATTCGCCATTCTCTTGGGTCTTGAAATTGACAGGCACCTCCCCTACCCCGTTTTCAGCGCAGGCGATGGCGTAATCCTTGCCGTTTTTGGGGATGTAGATGTTGGCATCCTGATGGCCGAAGTAGAACTTGCCCAGTTCAAAGCCTTCGTTGAAGCTCACGATGGCGTTGTCGAGGGTTTTCATACCGGCTTCGCCACGGGAGGCTATAGCCTGTGTTAAAGCGATTATCAGTTTGCCATTGTTGTTGGCGTTTTGCTGGCTGGGGGCTGTAGTGTCGAAGACGATGGCTTCGCTTCCATTGACTTCCACGATGACACCGTAGCAAGGCGGAATGGCAGCCTCAGAAGTAGTCGTCAAAATGGCAGAACCATCGCTGTTCAGCGTGTAGTAAGGCTTATTGACGTAGGCCGCCACGGTGAACGGGTTGCCCACGAGGTTGAAACCTGCGGGAAGGTTTTCAAGGGTCTTGCTGTTGTCCGTGTTGAACGTGCCAGTGAAAGCCAAGGTCTTGGTCTCCTTGGTGGCATAGAGGTAGCCCATGCCGTTGACGAGGTTGAAACCATCCTGGTGAGTGGCATTGTTGTAGTTTTCCCACTCCAAATTAGCTAATGGGTTAAAACGATACAGGTCATAATCGTACAATCCAGTACTGGAATCATACGTTCCCACAAGGTCGGTGACAGCCGTGGGGAGGATGCTTCCTTCGACCGGTGAGGCGATAAACGCCCAACAGTCGTTGCCGTCGCCATAGCCTTCTATTTCGCGGTAAACGGTTACAAGAGTGACGTTGGCAGTGATGACAACATCCTCATTGGGCATGGTCAGCGTATAGGTGTCTTCAAAACCATCGAGAGTTCCAGCGCTGACTTGGTAGCCGTGAATTTCATAGCCCTCTGGCAGCATGCAACTGAGGTTAAGGCTCACGTTGTCGCCATCGCCGGCATAAAGCACCACCACCTCTTCCTCTACTTCCTCCGATTCCTCTTCTTCCTCAGAGAGGACCATGGAGGTAAGGCCAATACCCGTGCCATAGCTGGTGATGCCACTGACATCGTATTCGGTAGCTGTGCCTGCATTCTCCACGATGGCGTACCCGCTACCGCTGATGGTACGCGCCTGTTTGCCTTGCGCTGTACCTAAAGGCTGCGTGTAATAGCTGTTGGTGATGGTGGCTTGGCCTTCGTTGGTGTAGCGGGCCAAGGTGCTGCTGCAGGTATTGTCAACAGAGGTCTCGCCTTCAGCGAGTTCAGCAGGTGCATAGAGGCTGTTGATGATGCTTACATGGGCGGTATAGTCACCGTTATCAAAGGTCTCACCTACCAAGCCACCGCAGTGGGTGGTAGCTCCTCCGTCCCCCAAGTTGAAGGTAATCATTTTGCCGTCGAAGAGGCAACCTGTAATGGTGGCGTTGGCATCGCCACGGATAAGGCCAATCAAGCCACCGTGGTTGCCTTCGCCCGCAAAGTTGCTGTTGATGATGACGCTGGAACGGCAGTTGGTGAGGGCAGTGTTGCCGTCAACGCGGCCGATGATGCCAGCGGCATAGAGGTTGGTGGTAACGATGGTGCCATCAACAACGAGGTTCTTTATGGTGGCGCCGTCCACGAAGCGGAACGGGGCAATGAGACCTTCGGTGCCCACATTGGTGGAGTAGTCGAAAGTCAGCGTGTTGCCTGCACCATCGAAAGTACCACTAAAGGAGTATTGATTCCATGCGGTGCTGGTGGTGCCTGTGCCTATCATGCGGTTGACGGTGATGTTGTCCGTCAGCTGCAAGAATTTACCGCTGTAAGTTTCACCTAAAAAAATGTTGCCTGCCAGACCATTCCAGTCATCGGTGGACGTAATCAGATAAGGTGAAGCTTCGGTGCCTTCGCCTGAGAGAGAATATTTCTTCATGATGGGCACCACTTTGGCAACGTCAACCTCCGTGACGATTTCCCAGCCATGGCCGAGGTTGAAGCGTAGCTGCTCATCATCAATTCCGCTGGCGTTGGTGCTACCTTGGGCGTCCTTGATGAGCGTCTTGTAATAGCAGGTTTCAACAACTATGTGACCGCCACTATGGACGCGGGCGAAGGTCTTGCTGTTGTCGTTGCTGTCGTTGATGTCAAAGTTGATATCCGTGGGATTAAAGAGGCAATGATTGAATCTCGCCCAACAGTCATCGGCCACCCAGCCGACGAAGCCGCCCCAACAATAAGCTTCATTTCCGCGCAGTGTGCCGTCGAAGAGGCAGTTGTAGAAACTGGTGCTGTTATTGCTGCCATCGCGCAGCTCACCAACGAAGCCACCGCTGGAGCAGTCGCCTTCATCATCGAAGAAGATGTCCACACTCGAACGGCAGTTGCGGATGGTGTTGCTGCCCTCGGCCTTTCCGACAAGTCCTCCGGCGTTCTTTTTATCCGTTTTGACGATGGTTCCTGCCACATGCAGGTTCTTGATGGTGCCGTCCCTGAGGTAGCGGAACGGGGCGCAATAGTCGTCATCGCTGTTGTCGGTGATGTCGAGGGTAATGGTGTGCCCATTGCCGTCGAAGGTGCCACGGAACTTGGTGTTGTCGCTCGTGCTGATACCCACCATCACTGCGGAGTTGCCGGAACTGTGGGTTTCCGTAAGCGTGATGTCGGCCATCAGCTTGTAGTATTTCTCGCAATAATAGCCGCCGTGATAACTGTCGGCCATGCCATTGTTGATGCGTGAACACATTTGTTGCCATTGCTCGAAAGTGTAGATGAGGTAAGGATCGCTCATGTCGCCCACGAAGAGGCCCAAAGCGGTAGGTGCAAGGCTGATGGTGACATCATCGTTGGGCATGGTAAGGGTGCGTGGATCTGTGCTGCCGTTGATGGTTCCAGCACTTGCAATGAAATGATCGGTCGAATAGTCTTCGATGGGTTCGCCATTCAGGCTCAGGTTGAGTTTTACTTGGTCGCCGTTGCCTGAGTAAAGCACATCGCCGTACATGACACAAGGGTTGTAGTTGTGAAAGATTAGGTAGGAGGTGACGCCACCGTTGACACCGGGTTCCTCGGTACCGTAGGGGGTCATCGTCACATGCGCATCGGCGCTGATGCTGTACGCCTCTTTGCCCTGGGCACTCCCGAGAGTCTGGAAGTAGTAGCTACTGGTGAAGGAAACATCGTCGCCGTCGTTGCGGCGGGCAAAGGTCCTGTTACCATCGTCTTTGACGTTGACCAGTGCCGGATTGAAGACGCAGTTGGTGAAGTTAGCCTGTTCGCCGTCGGCCACCCAGCCTACGAAACCACCCCATTTCTTGGTTCTTGTGCCTCGCAGTTTCCCATCGAAGACACAGCTTGTGAAGTTAGTGGTGCCGTCACGCAAGTCGCCAAGGAAACCGCCGTGTGAGCCGTCGCCATCGGTGTTGGACTGGATATCGACACTCGAGCGGCAATTGATGATTTGGTTGGTGCCGTAGGCTTTGCCCACCAAGCCACCTATGTGCTTCTTCTTCTCCTTGTATATCGAACCCGTCACATGCAGATTTTTGATGGTGGCGCCGTTGATGAAGCGGAACGGGCCGCAGTAGTGTTCGTTGCTGTTGTCGGTGTAACTGACGGTCAGCGTGTGGCCGTCGC
>JAGCPG010000137.1 GCA_017645245.1 Bacteroidales bacterium | reverse complement strand
TGGCCGGTGATCTCCACCTCCGAAAGCTTGGTCAGCATAGGTTGCAGCTTCACGTTCAGCGTTTTGGGCTTTGACCCTGCCGTTACGTTGGAAGTGAATGTCTCGAAGCCCACGTAGGAGAACTGCAGCTGATGGCTCCCTTCGGGCAGGTCGATCTCATATTTGCCCTTCTCGTTGGTAGTGACGCCTTTCTTCAATTGAGGCTCATACACCGCCACGCCAATCAGGGTCTCGCCGCTCTCGGCATCACGAACGACGCCTGTAATCCGGCCCGACTGGCCGAAGAGGCTCATCGCCGCGACGAGCAAAAGCAATATGGAAAACGCCTTTTTCATGGAAGTGCAAAGATACATCATTTTTTCGACTGATAGGGCATCTTGGCCATTTTTTCCACTTGCAGCGAGGGCTGTCCGAACTCTTCGGTGACCACGCCCAGCAGCAGATACACGCCGTCGCCTTGAAAAGGATAGTCCTTGAACACCTTCGGAAAATGCACCGTGTCGAAAGGCTCGCCGGTGGCGTCCACAAAGGCACCCAAGGCCATCGGCTCGCCCTTGCAGGTATGCACGTATTTGATAGTGACCAGCTTGCCCAGCATCCTGAAGCGACGACCCACAAACTGAAGCATCTGGCAAGCCATCAACTCGCCACGGAATTTGGTTTCCAGCAGGTCGAACCAGCTCATCGTGACGGGGAAGCCGTAGAGTTCGATCTCGTCGAAGGCGTATTGCAAGGCGTTGGCTTTGAATTCAGGTAGCTCAAAATGTTCATGCAAATGCACCTGCCACAGCAGCTCGGCCTTGGGCCTCTTTGTGAAGCCAAACGCCCCGCCGCGGATAAGCAACGACAGTTGCTCCCTATGGAACGGCACCCTCGCCTTGAAGTCCTCCAGATCGGCGAAAGGCCCTCGGGCTTTGCGTTCGGCCACGATGCGCTCCACGAAATGCTGCTCGATGCCCTGCAGGTGGACGAATCCCATGTAGATCGTCTTCCCCTCCAACACGGCGAGGTATTCGCTATGGTTGACGCAAGGCAGATGGATCTTCGCGCCCATACGCCGCGCCTCGTTGAAGTAGAACCAAGTACGATAAAAGCCCCCGAAGTTGTTGATCACCGCCAACTGGAACTCCAGTGGATAGTGGCTTTTCAGGTAAAGGCTCTGATAGCTCTCCACGGCATACGAAGCCGAGTGCGCCTTCGAGAACGAATAGCCCGAAAACGACTCGATCTGCCGCCAGATCTCCTGCGCCAGACTGTCAGGATAGCCTTTGGCTCGGCAATTGTCAAAGAAGCGCTTCGTCACCGCCTCAAACTCCGCCTTGTCGCGTATCTTGTGGCCCATCATGCGGCGCAGCACGTCAGCTTCAGCCAGGTCCA
The DNA here is from genome assembly GCA_017645245.1 of Bacteroidales bacterium. GTDB lineage: Bacteria > Bacteroidota > Bacteroidia > Bacteroidales > F082 > Limimorpha. The sequence continues at coordinate 3,383 of JAGCPG010000137.1, read as the reverse complement.
GTCCCGCGAAATAATGTCCCACCTTGAGCACGTCTTCCTGATAGATCATCACGCCGTAGGTCTCTTTAAGAAGTTCTTCCAAAACAGGATGCTTGTAGTCCACCGTCTCGGGATGATGGAACCTGTTGATGTATTCGCGCATCATGCCTGAGCGAGCCACCCCAGGTCGGATGATGGAGCTGGCCGCCACCAAGGTCTTGTAGTCGGAACACTTTAGCTTGCGAAGCAGTCCCCGCATCGCCGGACTCTCGATATAGAAACAGCCGCAGGTCTCGGCTTTGAGCAGCTGTTGCTTGACCAGCTCATCCTGTTTGAGTGCCTCCACCTGATGGATATCGATACGCACGCCGTGGTTGCGCTCCACCAGCTCCACCGCGTCGCGGATGTGGGCGATGCCCCGCTGGCTGAGCACGTCGATCTTCACGAAGCCCAGCTTCTCAGCCGAATACATGTCGTATTGTGTCGTCGGGAAGCCTTTGGGTGGCAGATCCAAAGCGGCATAGTTGGTGATGGGCTCCTCGGTGATCAGCACGCCGCCGGCATGGATGGACCGCTGACGGGGAAAGTCGCGGATGCGCTCCAGCGGGTCGGCCTCGCCTTTGGGTAGACCGAACACCTTCCCCATCTCGCGGCTGATGGAATCCTCTTGGAAGGTGACCGTAGCGCCAAGCAAAGCCACATGGTCGGAGCCATACCTTTTAAAGATGTGTTCGATCACGCGGTTGCGTTCCTTCCACGAAAAGTCGAGGTCGAAGTCAGGCGGACTGCTTCGCTTGGGATTGAGAAAACGCTCGAAATACAGGTCCAGCTCAATGGGATCGACATCGGTGATCTTCAGGCAATAAGCCACTACGCTGTTGGCGCCGCTACCCCGTCCCACATGGTAAAAGCCCTGTTTCATGGCGAACTGTACGATATCCCAAGCTATGAGGAAATAAGCGCAGAAGCCCATTTTCTCGATGATCTCCAGTTCCTTTTCAACACGACGGTAAGCCGTTTTGTTGGTCTTTCCGTAACGGTAAACCATCCCATCGAAGGCCAGTTGGCGCAGCAGCTCACGGTCATCGTACACGTTCCCGGTGAAGCAGCGTTTGTTTTTCGGGCTGTCGTCCAGGTTGATCTCGCAGTCGTCCAAGATACGCTCGGCGTTTTCAACCAATTGCGGATAGAGCGCGTAGGTCGTCTTGATCCGTTCCGGCGACAGCAAAATCTCATCGGGAGCGGCACAGGTTGCAGGATCAAGGCGCGAGATCAGCACATTTTCATCAATAGCCCTCAGGCACTGATGCAGCTCAAAGTCATTGGCCTCGGCGAAGGTGGCGGGCTGCAGTGCCACCAGCTTCTCAAACGACTCTTGGCGGAACATTTTCGTGAGTTGCGAAAACCTCACCCCAAGGAACTCATGCTCTTTCAATTGCGCAGGTTTCCGTTTCCCGAAAGGATACAGCACGTAGGTGTTCTCCCACTCGGGTGCCACGGTGGGATACGGCTGCTTGCTGAGGTTATGCTGCGTCAAAAATCGGTTGATCTCGGCAAAGCCAGCGTTGTTTCGGGCCAGCGCCCAATACAGCAACTCGTTGCCATTGCGCACCTCCACCCCCATCACTGGCCTCACCCCCTGCTTCCGGCACTCTGTCACGAAGTCGGCAGCCCCCATAGTGGTATTGATGTCGGTCAGCGGCAGGATACGATACCCCAATGCCGCTGCCCTTCCCACAAGCTCTTGGATGGGCATCGTGCCATAGCACAGGCTATTATATGAATGGGCGGCGATCAATGTTTGATTAGTTTTTAATCAAAATTTTCGCCGTAAATCTAATCAAAAATTATCACGTTTATTTACTTGACACAACTATTTTCTAAAAATTCACAAAATCACTTGCGATGTAACCGAAAAACAGTTACTTTTGCTTTAAACAAGGAGGATACAATGAACACAATGACTTACAAAGGGTTGACTAATTAATCTAAATTAAACTCCTAATTCGTCACAAATCATAATTACCTATGTGCTTCACTGAGTATATGGGAATTGCACCAGGTCAAAGCGTTGCCCTATTTCGTCAGCAATTTGCTGGCTTTTCCAACCGACCTCTAATTGGCCACCAACTTGGTGGCTTTTTGTAACTTTCTCATGATAAAACGAACACCACTGTTTCATGTATTTCACATTTGATTATGAGAAGCCTATTTCATCGTGAAATGCTTATTCTCTGCCAAAAAGTCAGTTGCAATATTTTGGGCTGTCAGTTGCAATATTTGGCTTGCAAGTTTCAATATTTGTTGTACCATTTGATTTGTCAATCAGATTATTAGACGCATCATTAGTTCCAATATTAGTTCCAAGGTTAGTTGCATCATTTGGATTGTCAGTTGCATCATTAGTTGCATCATAATTGCGCCACATAACGGTGATAAACCCGGCACTCAAGTCCATCTCCAGAGAATGAAAAAATAAATTGAAAAATTAGCATGGATGCTAAACTTTTACTATTTTTGCAGCATGATTAAAAAGAAAACAACCATTGATGTTATCGGGAAATCCGAGAGAGCCACTTTGTATTCCATTAGTTTCGAGATGGATGGAACAACTGAGTTTGAAAAATTCGTTGAGGAGTTCGAGTTGAACTCCGTCTTTAATCAAGATTATCAGCGAATCATTGCAGCTTTGCAGGTTATCTTACAAAAGGGAGCCCTTGAACGATTCTTCAGGCCAGAAGGAAAAATGGATGATCATGTCCAAGCCATACCTATTACCGGGGGAAGACTGAGATTATACTGCTTACGGATCTCAGAACAGATTGTAATATTAGGAAATGGAGGTGTGAAAACGACAGCTTCCTATCAACAAGATCCTAAATTGTTTGGATACGTAATGGACCTACAGCGGTTTGAGCGAATTCTAAAAGAAAACATTGATAAAGGTTATGTGAGCATTGAGGAGCGAGAACTCATAGGAGTAGAAGACTTAACATTCGAGATATGAAGAACAAACAATCCTGGTTTAACGAAAAAGTAGCGGCAGTGTCACCTGATATCATGTTGGAGGTACAACTGTCAGCGGGAATCATCGAGCAAATTGACATTATTCTTAAGAAAAAGCACATGACCCAACGTGACTTAGCCAAAAAATTAGGGAAAAGTGAAGCCGTAGTCTCACGTTGGACGACGGGATTTCCCAACTTGACACTACGGTCTATCGCTCAACTCTCCACAGCATTAGGCGAACCGCTCATTCAAATATCAAAATACTGACCCTATCCTCCCTCCAATCCTACATCCTCTCCCACCGCCTTTTCATTTCGTATCTGCACGGCCTCGTCCATTGGAAACAGGTGGAACGCAATGGCTTACTCCTCGCCGAGAAAACAGGTGCCGACATT
>JAGCPG010000136.1 GCA_017645245.1 Bacteroidales bacterium | reverse complement strand
GCCGCCCATGGTGCAAACAGCGCCATCAGCAGCATGAAAAGTAATGATCTTTTTAACATAACTTGTTGGTTTTAAGATTTTTAAATATGTAGTTTTAGATAGTTAAACTCAAATTTTGCATGTCCCTGGTGTAGGCACACTATACCAAGGCTCAAAATTATTTTAAATAAATAGAAGAATTTTAGGTGTTTATACCCTAAATACTTAACAAGCTAAAGGAAAAAGGAGAAAATCGTCAAACCAAACCGTTGGTGTAGGCATAGTTCACCAATTCGATGGTGGATTTGCAGTTCAGCTTGCTGAAAATCCTGTTTTTGTGACCCTCAACGGTTCGCTTGCTGAGGTAGAGGGCCTCGGCAATCTCCTGGGCCGACTTGCCCTGGGCGCACAAACGCACAATTTCCAACTCACGGGGAGAAAGCGTGACCGTGGCACCCTCTCTCTTCGACTCGCGGGTCTTGAAAAGCGATTGGATGCAAACTTTCAACTCCTCAGGCTTCACTGTCTTGCCGATATACCCGTCAATATTGTTCTCCACCTTGCTGATTTCGGAAGCGTCCAATTGATAGCCCGTAATCAGAAGCACTTTTGTCACGGGTGAGATGGATTTGGCCACTCCAATCACGTCGTTGGCCGTCCCGTCGGGCAAATAATAGTCAAGCAAAATCAAGTCGGTTTCCTGGCCGTGCTCCTGAAGGAAATCCACCGCCTGTCGGACGTTCTCGGCCTCGGCTGCCACCTCGCAACCCGATTGGGAATAGCGCAACGCCATCCTCATGCCGACACGGTACATCGGATGGTCTTCAACGATAAGCACTTTGATGTTGGAATTTGAGTTCATATTTTATGCCTTAGTTACCGTAAAACTGATTTTAGTACCTTGGTTTTCAATACTTTCAATGGAGATCTCACTTCCCATTCTATCCGTCAATTGGCGGCTGACAAAGAGTCCGATGCCCGTACCAATCTCTCCCCGCGTTCCAACTTCAGGTGAGGCCATTTCTTTCAGCAGCCTCTCCAGTTTCGCCTTGGCGATGCCGACGCCATGGTCTTCCACCGAAACCCGATACAATTCACCTTCCTCGATGGCATTGAGCTTGATTTCCCCACCTTGCCTTGAGAACTTTATGGCGTTCGACAAGAGGTTCTGCAGGATCAACCGTACGCTGTTGGCGTCGTCGAAGGCTGAATAGTGGCTCGGTACCCCGTTGACGATAGAGAGCGATTTCATGGCGGCTTGTGCCGATTGTCCGTCAATGACGCTTTGGGTCAATTCGTTCACGTTGAACCCGGTGGGATGGCTCTTGTTGTCACCCAACTCGCCCTTTACCCAGCAGATTAGGTTCAACAGCTTTTCTTTCAACATGTTGGCCGACTTTTTCATTCCTTCCAGTCCTTCCTTGAGTTCATCGGGCGGAAGTTCATCAAGGTGGTCGCACATCATGTCGAGCATCTGAACTTGAGTCTCCACGGGCGTTTTGATGTCGTGTGAGACCACCGAAAACAGATGATCCTTGAACTTGTTGCGACGTTTCAGCAGCTCGTTCTGTCTTCTGCGTTTACGCACCATATAGAATAATACTATTGACAGAGAGACGAATAGGATTACTGCCACGACCAGCATGGTCATCTGGTGCCGGTTGTGTTCGTTTTTGGCCTTTTGCACCGCTATCTCGCGTTCTTTCTCTGCTGTTTGGTATTTCACTTGGTATTCGCGTATCAACGACTGTTGCTCTTGGTGATAGATGGTGTCTTCCCATGCCTTGTAACGTTCCAGGTAGTCGATGGACCTTTCGGGATGCCTCTCCTTGGTGGCGAGGTAGAGGCTTCGAAGGATTTCCACGCGATACTCGTCGAAACCGTTTTCCTCGGAGATGGCCAGTCCTTTTGTATAATACCGTTCTGCTTCGTCATAGCGTTTCGTGCGATACGCATAGTCGCCCTTTAGGCCATAGACGGCGGCCTCCAAATATTTCAATCCCTGCTCTTGGACGAAGACCAGGGCCGAATCGGCTTCCGCCCAAGCTTCCTTCTCCCTGCCGGCCTCATAATGCACTTTCGATACCGTGATCCACCGCAAGGCCATCTTTTCGGCCAAACCGCCGTATCGTCTTGAGAGGTCGATGCTCTGCTCGGCGTAGTCCACGGCCTTGTTTACCAAAGCGGATCGCTCCTCGTCGGCAGGATCCATCTTTGCGATTCGCTCCAACCAAACGCCAACAAGGTTTTGATAATAGCTGGCCAGATCGCGGTTGGCCAGCGTGTCGTTCCCCACCTCGCCCAGCAGATCGATGCATTGGCGGTACATTTCCTCGGCCATGTCGAACTCTTCCATCATGAGATAGATGGAGGCCATGTTGTTGATCTCGTACCTGCGGTTTCGGTCGGCCATGGGACCGCCGATCTCCTCCATTACGTCGCTGCACATCTTGTAATAGTTGATGGCGTCGTGGAATCGTCCGAGATACTGCGATGCGATACCCATCATGTGGTAGCAGCCAGCCACGTTCATCAGGTCGTCCTGCTCGCGATAGAACGGGATGGCGATGTCGGCGTAGGCGAACACTTCATCGAACTCATTGACCGTGAAATAGTGCGACACCAGCGATTTGAGCAGTTTCGCCTTGATTTCGTCCTTGTCGGTATCGGCGTCGAAATTGGCCGCCTCGCCGATGGAGTCCATGATGGTTTGGGCGACTTTGAAGGCTCGATCGCCCCGTTCGTGCTCAAAGAGTTGGTACTGGTTTTTTATAAAGTCCTTTGTATCAATAAGTTGTATCTCACCCCTGAGCAAGACGGGAAACAGGGCGACAGCTAAAGCCAAGGCAACCAAACGTTTCATCGCGTTAAAATTTTTTACAAAAATAAGAAAAACACCGTGAGTGGAATTAGGTAAAAATACTTGTTTTTGTTAACTAGGTTTATTTCCTGTAACGAAGACCTATATACATTTTTTTTCTTATTTTTGCACCCCAAAATAAATGCTATGAAAAACGACATCGTTCTGAGCGGCATCCGCCCCACTGGAAACCTTCATCTCGGCAATTACTACGGCGCCGTCCGCAGCTTTGTGAAGATGCAGGAGGAATACAACTGCTACTTCTTCATTGCCGACTGGCATTCGCTGACCACGCACCCCAAGCCGGAGAACATCCAGCGCTCTGCCCGCACCATCCTGGCCGAATACCTGGCCTGCGGCATCGATCCCGAGAAGGCCACCATCTATATCCAGAGCGATGTGCCCGAGACCATCGAGCTCTACCTGTATTTCAACATGAACGCCTACATCGGTGAGCTGGGCCGTGTGACCACCTTTAAGGAAAAGGCCCGCCAGCAACCCGACAACGTCAACGCCGGACTGTTCACCTATCCGACGCTGATGGCCGCTGACATCCTGCAACATCGCGCCAAGTGGGTGCCCGTGGGTAAGGACCAAGAGCAGAACATGGAAATGGCCCGCAAATGCGCCCGCCGTTTCAACAACATTTACGGCGTGGAGTTCTTCCCCGAGCCGCAAAACTACTACTTCGGCGGCGACGCCATCAAGGTGCCGGGATTGGATGGCTCAGGCAAGATGGGTAAGAGCGACGGCAACTGCATCTATCTCTTCGAGGATGAGAAAGTGGTTCGTAAAAAGGTGATGCGCGCTGTCACCGACAACGGCCCGCAGGAGCCCAACAGCCCCAAACCCGAGGTGATCCAGAACCTCTTCACTATGATGAGCATCGTGAGCGAACCCGAGACGGTGAAATTTTTTGATGAGAAGTGGAACGACTGCACGCTGCGTTATGGCGACATGAAGAAACAGCTTGCCGAGGACATGGTCAAGACTTTGAATCCCATCCGTGAGCGCATCCAGGAGTTCTCGTCCGACCAAGAGCGTTTGGATCGTATCGCCCGCCTCGGCGCTGAAAAAGCCCGCGAGAGTGCCGCGAAGACGTTGAATGAGGTTAGACAGATTATCGGCTTCAGGCCGTATTGAGTGCACGAAAATGTGGGACTGACGTTAGTCCTGTCGCTTTCATGATGGTCTCGTCGTCCAGACCAAGGGCTTTCATGTTTCGGGCTATTTCGAGGGCTTTGTTATTTTCGCCCTCTGCGATTCCAAGTTCCTTCCCTTCGGCGAGACCTTCCTCTCGTCCTTCTTTTCGTCCTTCTTCAAGCCCTTCTTCGTGTCCTAGGATGCGTCCGCCTTCGATTTCGTTATAGATGTCGAGTTCGCGTTTCCAGCTCCGCTCGTAGGTGAGCTGTTGGTCGGAGTTGAAACGGGCGAATTCGGCTTCCTTGTAGAGTTTCTTGAATATGGGTTCTTCGAGTTCT
>JAGCPG010000135.1 GCA_017645245.1 Bacteroidales bacterium | reverse complement strand
TCATTCACCTTGGTGGTATAGATGCTGGCGATCTTCAGGTCGTTGTTTTTCGGGTCGAAGTTGATCTCCATGTAACGGATCTTCACCTCGTTGACGGTGTCGTTGGTCACGGTCAAGCCTTCGAGTTTACGGTTCATGGTGACCTTGAAATAGGTTTCGCCGTTTTCCTTGGTGAGGTTCGCCACGCTTTGGACATCAAAGGAAAACGTCGCCTGCTTGAAGAAGAAATCGATATCCTTGAGGTAAGCCTGCACGTCTTTGGAGAGGTTGGTGTTGCGCTTGGTGTCGAGGTCGTCCTCAATCTGCACCTTGTCGTTCTGGAAGATTTTGGTGTAGGTTTGCGTGAAAATGATTTCCTTTTCCTGTGCTGTCTGCGTGGGATCGCCGATGAAGTTCAGCGTTTCCTGCAAGTAGTTCACCATCCTTTTGATCTCGACTTCGTAAGTGGCCATTTCTTCCTTGGTGAGGCCACTCTTGTTTTGGTCCTTCTTTTGGGCCGTGCCGTTGACGATGATGCAGCACAGCATGATGGCCAGTGCGACGGTTTTTTTCATCATGGTTCGTAAAATTTTAAAAGGTCTTTTTTATCCTTTTCAGGAATGTAAATCAGGTTTGAGATAAGCCATCCGGCATTGCTGCTGTTGCGGTTGAACCACGACACCTCGAAATACCAATCTTTGATCTGGAACACGTGGAACTTCACCGAATCCACATGTTGGAACACAAGATGGCCTTTTTTGATCTCATAAAAGAAAAGGGTGAGGTAATTGGGTTCGAACGACCTGGAGGCGTAATATTCCGCGACCTCGGGCTCCTTGAAGATCTTATAGATGTTCATGAAGTCGAGCTCGTGGCTCATGGGATGCAAGAAATGCTTCTCCTTCTCGGTAAGATCGCCGGTGGGGAAAAGCTTGTTGAATTCAGAGAAATAGATGTTGTTAAGCACCCATTTTGACCCTAAGCCTTCCTTTTCGACGCCCAAGATCATGATCAGGTTGACTTCTTTTCCGTTGTACTTGAACGTGGCCGAGACTTCCGAGTACCAGCGTCCACCGAGGAAAGTCATGTAGGTGGAGTCGTTGGCGGTGACGTCTTCGATGAAGTATTGTTGCAGATCGGGTTGGTTGCCGTAAGTCTCCTGGTCGAAGAGGATGCTCATGGACTGTTGCCGTTTCTGCTTGTTGCGATAGGCCGGGTCTTTTGGGTTGATCTTGTTGCCAAACTGATCCTCTTCGTAATTGAAGCGGCGGATGAACTGGCCCATCTGCTTGGTCATGGCGTAGAGGTTGGCCTCGTCCATTTGGACGTCGCCGATGGACTGTGCCGAGACGGGCATTGTCCCGAAGCTCAACAACAAAACCAGAACGAGAAGGGTGGAAAACCACCCTCCTCTTATCTTCTTACTTCTGTCTTCTATCTTCTGTCTTCTCATTTATTTGCGGTCTCCTTCACCCTCATGTCGCCGAGGAGCACATCCCAGAAGCCGATCATACGGCCTCCAATCTGGGTTTCCTTGCGTTTCACATAAACGGTGATGTCCTTTTTGGTAGTGTCCTTGTAGGCCAGGTTGCCTTCCTTGTCGTAGCCGCGGAAAGTCTGGAAGATGGTGATGACGCCCACGTAGGTGCCGTCGGGTTGGCGTTGCAGGTCGCTGACGTACTCGATGTTATACCATTCAATCTCAACGCGGTCGTAGTTGAGGCGCATCAAGTGCTCGAGGTAAGGACGTACCTTGTAGTATTTGATGTTGTTTGATGCCACGGAGGAGACGCCGATCTCGGCATTGCTCATGAACAGCTCCTCAGCGCGGTCGATCACGCGGTTGGCTTCGCTCCAGGCGGTTTCCTTGGAGCCTACGATCTTGATGTATTTACTGAGGTCGCGGACCTTCTCGAGGGCGAGACTGTCGATGGCCTGTTTGCGTTCGAAACTAATTTCTTCTTCTTGTGCCATCACGTTGCCTACGAATAGGACGATGGCCAGCATTGCCAATATCTTTTTCATGTTGTATCCTTATTTTTTAATGAGTTCTACTTCAGTGATTTTTCCATCGTCGTTCAACTTGAGGTTGTAGACCGAATTGCGGTTGACTTTCTGGTCTTTGAGGTAGTTGAGGTAGTCTTCGATGGTGGTTGGACGGTCATAGTCGTTGAATCCACCGGCTTGGCTGATGATGATGAGCACCGGCACGTTGTTGGAGGCGAAGAGGGTCAAGGTTTCGTTGATGATGCGGTTAGCCTGGGTGGTGCTTGTGCTGGAGGCGATGCTGGCGAAGTTCTTTTCGAGCACATTCTTGGGTTGCCTAGCGGCTTCGGCTGCTTTGGCGGCCTCTTCGGCAGCACGACGTTCCTCCTCGGCTTTTTGATTGGCTTGAGCGCGTTCGCGGGCGAGTTTCTTTTCCACTTGGAAGAGCAGGTCGTCGACTTCTGCGTTCTTGAGGTTCCAATCCTTGATGGTCTGCACGCGGTTTTCCTTTTCCTCGAGGGTCCAAACGGTTTCGTCGTTGAGGATGGCGGTAAGGTCTCTTACAGCCTCGCTCACTTTGGCTTTGTATTCGGCTTCAGCGGCTTCCTTGGCCAGTTTTTTCTTGCTTTTGCAGCTTGTGGTGCCTCCCAGGGTGATGAAAGCGGCCAGGAGGACCAGCATTACGGTAGTGATTTTGTGTTTCATGATGATATAATTTGCTCCTTAATAACTCTAATATTTCATTTTAATTGCAAAATTATGATAAATAAACAAAAATCCCGCCATTTTTGGCGGGATTTTCCTCGGTCGAGCCTGTTTGTTGATAAATATTTTGTTCTGATGATATTAAAAACGCCAGCCGCCCGTCCAAGTGATTTGTTTGGTGAAGGTCGGGGTATCGGAGTCTTCATAGTACTCTACGGTGGCTGAACCATCCTTGTTGTCACTGGTGAGGTAGACAAGCATTGAGACGAGTTCGTTTTGGCGTTGTGCCTCTATGGTAAACCCATTTGTGTGATCAGTAACAATCCAACCATTGTTGAGACTTGTGTCAACGAAAGCGTTGCCAATGACCCTCACCTTAAGACTCTTTCTCAAAGGCGTGATGGCGGCAACGACATAAGCTTGTGTACCGTCGAAATGGGTCACATCTTTTACTAGAATGTTTGGGACAGCGCCTTCAGGACCAATTTCCGGGGCTGGACTGGCTATGTCTGGATAGACATAATCGGCAACCAATACTTGATGTGCAGCTTGGAACATTGCGATATAGGACTCAAAATCTGGAATCTCCACGTTTTGACCTAATTCTGAATAGTAATTCTGGATGCGGTTCCTAATGTACACTTGGTTTTGCAATGAGATATTATAAAGGAGCGTATCAACCAAAGTTTCGTTGTCGACGGCACCGTTGTCGGCGAAATCGGTGGAAAGGCTTGACATAAGCCAAGTCAGTTCGGCTGGGAGGGTGGGAATTGTCATCAGGTTGTTGGATGGCCTTTGCAGGATGACAGAGAAAGCAAGCAGCATGGCGTTGAAGTCACCCACAGAGGCAATGTTCATCTGCTCGAATCCTTGATTGAAATGCTCGGTCACTCCGAGAAAGTCCTGGAATTCGCCTTCTGCCTGTCGTTTGGCATCAGAAAAATTCATGCCGTCGCTAACGAGCTTTTCGATACGGGCCTTGGTGATGTGTGTCAGCACGTTGATGTTGACCGTCTCTTCATTAGTCAAATCGGCAAGTGCCTGCAAAGTAATCTGAGCAGACGAAAGTTGACCCAGCACTTCGTTATAGTAGAATCCATTGCCTGTAAGTAAAGCCCAATTTGTTTCCATCTCTATGTTGCTGAGGCTGAAACTACCGTCATCGGCAGTGATGGAGGTGGTGAATGACTTCCCTGTCTGTCCCAAGCTTTCATTGAGCTCATTGACTGTGATGGTAGTACCCGTCACGAAAGGACCCTTCTGCACTTTTCCCGAGAAAGAGAAAATGCCACCAACAATCTCGTTCTCATGCTCATTCTCTTTCTCTTTTGAACAAGAGGTGAACGCCAACAGTCCGATGAGTGCAAGACTCAAAGTATAGATTTTAGTTTTCATAATTGATATGTTTTAATGTTTTTGTTAGTTGTTGCAAAGAAACAACAAATTCAAGCCTTTGTCAAGGGGGGACTATGTCTTGTCTATGTATTATTGATAGTATTAATTTTTAATCAATTGAAAATCAATACTATAAAAACTGCTCTATCAATGGGTTGTCTATTCTTTTACGATCTTCTTCACACAATGATTTCCTTTTACGTCGGTGATTTTTACCAGATAAATACCTGCCGGTTGTTCGCTGAGGTTAAGGGTGATGGATTGGCCTTGGCTTTGTTCGGAGAGCATGAACTGCCCCATGATGTTGTAAACCTCGGCCTGTTGGAGATCCTCCCCTGTGACGGTGATCATCCCTTCGGTGGGGTTGGGCTGAATGTTGATATCGTTTGTGAAAGGCTTTTCGCTTATGTCGTACGAGGGATGAGTGGTGTTGGTATAGAAAAATTCCAAATATTCAATTCCTTTGTCAATTAAATGGTTTTCCTGTCGCTTCAAGTAATCCTCATTAAAGTATTTCAGATCGCTAATTTGGATATCATTATTAAACAATTTCGATGATCCTGGAATCCATTTCTCTCCATCCCAGTCCTCGAAACGAACCTTCAGCGGCATGCCATTGTCGTTTAAATCGTATACTACACGGAATTCATTGACAAACTCACCGTTCATCATCTTTTGTGTTGTCAAACCGATGAGTCGTTCTTGGTTGTTGTAATGGTAGTTGGTAAGTCGTATAGGGTTGTTAGACAATTCTCTTAGGCAATATTGCAGCAATCCGTTGTTAGAATAAGTCTTGGTGGCATGGCTCAATGTTTTCCACTCTCCAGAAGACGAAGCGAATGTTTTAAAAGTCTCGTCAATCTGGTTCTGGTCTATATATTCATAACTAATCCTATTTATGGGACTGCCATTTTCAGAATAGAGTTTTTCAACAAGTCTATTTTGATCGTCATAAAAAAAATCTGTGTTTCGATAAGATGTGTCCACTGTTCCACCCCAACCGCCAGCGATCCAATGAATGCGTGTACCCTGCTCGTTGACGAGGAGATTATTTTGGTAGCTGAGAATTGATTCCACCCAATCTCCACCATCCAACATCATCCATTGTTTTGTCATGGATGTGCAATTATGATGTTCATCGTAACGGTAATCAGATTGTTTTGTAAAATTGCCAAAGTCACTACCATAACAAAAATCATCAAAGTCTTTTGTCAGTAGTCCTTCGTTGTCATAGAAGAACCATGCCACTCTTGTACTGTCCTCATTGTACATCCAATAAGGATGGCTATAGCGAATAATGACCGAATCTGGCTGTATGACGTTCTGTGCCAAAGCCGTCATGGTGAAGCTAAGCATCAGCGAGAAAGTTAGTAGTGTTTTTTTCATGGTTTTATGTTTTTGTTAATAGTAACTGTTCTGCTTATATAAAGGAGAATTTTCTGGATTAGGTACATTGATAACTCTGGCGGAAAAAGACGTGCCTGCTGAAACTTCAAAACCTTTATCGAACACGATGTCTTGCTCTGCCCAAATAGCAGTTGAGGTGGTGATATTGGCTGTGCAGCCAGTTCCTCCTAGAATGATGTGGGGATACACCTTTGTTGATTCGTTTGAAGGAGTGAACACTGTTGGATGGTAAGTTTCAGTATCTCCCCGCTCCAGCCTGTAGTATTTGAAGTAGCTAAAACAAGCAGGTTCGTTAGGTTGGGGTAGTGATGTTGTGCCAGGATAACAATTCATAGTTAGTCTCACCTCGGTCTTCATCATTTCTTCAATATTGGTGCATGTGTACGAGTTCCAATTGTTAATCATAGCCAAATTATCACAAAATTTTAAATGACTCGTGACATGTCCATTGATATAAAAAACTACTTCTTTTGGAAGTATTTCAACACCGAACACGGAAGTCTTTCCTGTAATAGAATCGGGGAATGTTAGTATTTGAGTTGTTTTAGAATTATTACCAGTGCCAGGTTGGTTAGGAGCATAGGTGTAACAATTTTGACGAATTTTATTTGGTAAATCCGTGTTATTATCGCTAGTTCTTTCGAAAACATCCACTTCACTATAACCTGGAGTATTACTTCCAATTGTCCAGAAACATGGCCAATAATGATGATTTTTGGGCAGATAACATGCAGTTTCAATGTATCCATACCGAATCTTTTTTTTAGATATAATACTTCCAGTAAGAAATGGAGGTGTCACAGCAGTATCATTACCATTAAAAGCATTATAACAAACTAAACTATCAATGTTGGGAAGCACTTTGAGCATTAGTTTTCCATCTTCAATCCATATCAAACTCGGAGAATTGACATAACCTATATGATGTGTGTCATGATAGTATTTTAAGTTTGGGATTGTCCAATTAGACGTGTTGACTGTCGTTCCTTCAAACTCATCACTTATATAGGAATCATATCTCCATCCAGGTGTTATTGAGAGAGTATCAACGGGATAGGTAATATTTAATAGCTTAAATCGGTTATCGCAATAATCAGGATCGTTTCGTTGTCCGAAATCAGTGTTTTGTGCTAACACATTCATGGAAAATAGTATGTTTAAAAAGCAAAGATAGTAAAACCTTTTCATAATCTCAAGATTTTTAGGGTTTCAGCAGGTTGTTTTTTTTCAAAATATCCTTTAGTAGTTTTATTTCATCCTGTTGTGCTTTAACCGCTTCAACCAACAAAGTTACTACGGAAAAATAGTCGATGCAAAGTCGGTTTTTGGGATCGGTTCTTACTCCTTCTGGAAACACTTGGCTCATTCCTGTTGCTGAGAGCCCAACAAGTCGTTTGTCAAAATCTTCATACATTGCGGCTATTGCATTGGGGTCAACTTGGTCATTGTTCTCTAAATCTGGTATTTCTTGAGTATCAGATGGATAGTAAAAACCTTCCAGTTTGTTCACTATTTCTAAAGCTTCGGTACTATTAATAGGTTCTTCTCCTTTCTCTAGGCTTTCCTGTTTTGTTGAAGACGGGAAATATACATAAAAATGTCTTCCATATACACATCCGTTCCCGTAAACATAAAAATTCACATTCGAATATGTCGGATAGGCTACAACCCAATTAAGAGAATATTCAGTAGATGTTTTAGCACAGGCTGTCCAATTATAAGCATTTGCATTTCGAACAAAATAGGCAAGCTGTTTAAAAAAAGAACTTCCGTTGAAATTCACATTCCAATCAGGACCGGGGTCAATTGAAATACCTTCTCCTGTTGTATTGTACAAAGTTTGGAAAGTGATGCGACCGTCATTGTGCATCTTAATTTGAGCCGAGGAGACAAGGCAAATTATGGATAAAAGAAAGGTAATAATTGTTTTTCTCATAATGATTGGTGTTTAAAAGAAAATTGAAATAGTTTAATCCGTTACATCGAACTCGCCATAATACACATCCCCGTTGGAGAGGGTAAAGGTGACGATGTAACTTCCTGTTTCATAAATGTAAAAGTTTACGCCGTTGGGCGTGGGAGTGGATTCAACCTGGGTCTCGCCTCCGTTCACTTTGGAGACTTCAACGGTGACATTGCCGAGGTTTTCGGTAAAGACAACAGTCAAATAATGGCCGTTGATGGTGGCTTGAATAGCATAATCACGAGGTACATTCTGGACGTGTGATTCCATTATTTGAATATGCCCATGGTTATCTACGATGCAATTGCTATAGACACCACCCCAACTTGCTGGCAAAAACATAGCCAGCAACAAAATGAATAGTTTGTTTTTTTTGTAACGCATAATTGTTGGATTTTGAAAAGCGCTACAAATATATATAACAAAAAAACAAAAACGCTCGATTTTTTGGTTGAAAAAAGTTGCCAAAAATAGATTAACAATTTGTTTTTCAGCCACTTAATTAATCAAAACACCATTTCTCTCAAAAACGCTTGAAGTGTTTTGTCAGTGCCAAACGCATTCGTTAGCTTTACAGAACGTTTCTTAATGGTTGAATAATCGTTTTGCAATAAAGCGGCAATTTGAGTGTTTTGGAGATTCAACAAACAAAGCAAACACTGGTTTGTTTCATTGCGATTGATTTTTGGGTAGAGATCTGTTAACTGGGCGAGAAATCCTGGGAAATGTTTTTCTACGGCAACCATCAATTGAGTAATTTGTGTGTCGCTAAGCCCAAGCTCGATATAATCTTCTTTCTTGGCAATTCTTTTTATTGACGAGCCTTCAATTTTTTTCAGAACCTCTTTACAGATATCCTCTCCCAAAAACAAATCAAGACTATCCCAATTTAGTTGGTTGTGTTTTGCTTTTAGTTCTTTTTTCAGCTCATTCTTTTCGAAGCGTTCGGTGCGAAGAGCTTCGTTTAATACCTTCATCTTTCCACCGAGGGCTTTCTGTTTCATTTGGTGGGCAAACACTTCATCTTTCAACTTTATCTCAAGACGATTACGCTTTTTTTTGTTCAAAGAGAATAAAAAAGCAAAAACAAACATTACAAAAAGAATACCAACAACAAAAAAAACAGTCCGTTTCAGGTGTTGCCTCGTCTCTTTATGATGTTGCCGTTCCAAATGGTTCTGAGTATAGATCTTGTATAGTTCTGTAAGTTTTGATTTCAATTCGCTGTTTTCTTCTTCTTGATTGGCAAACGGAGCAAGAAAACCGGCATATTTGGAAAATTCGTCTTCTTTATTTTGAGCCTTGCATATCTCCATCAACCATTCGGCTGCTTGTTTCTTTAAACTGAGTTTTGCTGTGTTTTCAAATACTTTATTGAGATAAAACCAAGCAGAATCATATTGTAATTCAAAATAGAATATTTTGCCAATCGCCGTACACCGAGAATAGTATTCGTATTCACTTTCCGCCCGAATTAGCACAGAATGCAAATGTTCCACTACGGCTTGTGGATTTAAACCCATATCATAAAATAATAATGCTCGTGCTGTAGCGGCATCTCTGTAGGTCAAGCTATTCGTGTCGCGAATCATCATCATGGTTTTGTCTAAATATAGATTCGCGCTGTCCAACTGATCCATTACGTGATACTGTAAACCTATTTCATTTAATACCCATGCGATATGCCAAGGTTCGGCAGCATACCTTTGATAATAATACAGAGAACGTTTCCCATAATAAATCGATGAATTATGAAGATACATATCCGAGAACAAATCACTAAGGTGCGTGTTAGTCAACGCCATGAATTTTGCTTTATGCCCCACCAACTCCTTCTCTTCAAAATGCTCCTCCATGATTTCCAAGGCTTTCATGTATTCCTGACATGCCAGCACTACGCTATCCATCTCGTAATAGCCCACGCCATTCATGTAATGACAACGGGCGGATAGGAAAGGATCATTAATCGAATCGAAATAGCTCATTGCGTCGAGTAATTCCGAACGATTAATCTGATCGTAATAGTTTTTGTATAACGCCTCGGAAAGCAAAAGTTGGTAATATGGATCATCTATCGTCGAGTCCAGCAGCAGGGTCAAAGCGCTGTCGGGACGGGATTGCATCAGCGTATCGATGGCAACAAGGCGCGGAGACGGTGCATAAGCCGTCTCTGTAGCATGGCGAAGACATGATACCATCGTAACGATAATCAAGAGCAAACTCAAGGAGCGTTTCATCAATGCATATTGTTTATGGTTTCAACAAATTGATCGGAGCAACATATATTCCGTCGTCACGCCTGTATGCTCCCAAACAAGGCAAATATACACTATTTATCAAAAATTCCCAAGATTTTCAATCAATAAAAAATCCCGCCAAACGACGGGATTTTCTTAAGAAGTCAGAATCCAGAAGTAAGAAGTCAGAAGGAATTCCGCCTTCTGTCTTCTGTCTTCCGTCTTCTAATTCATCATTCCTCTTCCTTCTGGCTCTCTTCGTATTCCTTGAGCAGACGCTGTTGCACGTCGGCGGGAACCTGGGCGTATTCGGCATACTTCATGGTGAAGGTGCCACGGCCTGAGGTCAGAGAGCTGAGGGTGGTGGAGTAACGGTCCATCTCGGCGAACGGAACCTTGGCGTGGATGGTCTGGTAGTTGTGGTCGCTATCCATACCCATCACGATGCCACGGCGGCCGGTCAAGTCGGTCATGACGGCACCCATGAGGTCGGCGGGCATGCGCACGTCGAGGTCATAAATGGGCTCCATGATCTTGGGACCAGCGTTCTTGAAGGCCATGGAGAAGGCCATACGGCCGGCGATCTTAAAGGCCATTTCGTTGGAGTCGACGGGGTGCATCTTACCGTCATACACATAGACGATGATGTCACGGGCGTATGAACCGGTCAGAGGACCTTGCTCCAAGCGCTCGTTGATGCCCTTCAGGATGGCAGGCATGAAACGGGCGTCGATGGCACCACCCACCACGCAGTTGGCGAAGATGAGCTTGCCGCCCCAAGGCAGTTCGTACTCTTCCTTGGTACGCACGGCGAGTTCCTCAGGATCAGTGTAGCCTTCGTAGTAAGGCTGGAGCCAGAGGTGAACCTCACCGAACTGACCGCTACCACCGGATTGCTTCTTGTGACGGTAGTCGGCCTTGGCTGACTTGGTGATGGTCTCACGATACGGAACCTTTGGAGTGTTGAGCTCAACGCTGATCTTGTAGACGTTGTCGAAATACCACTTCAGGGTGTTGAGGTGATACTCGCCCTGGCACTGGAGAATGTTCTGGCGGAGCTCACGCGACATGCCGGCGATCACGGTCGGATCGGTCTTGTGCATATCGTTGAGGATGCCGCCCAGCTTCTCGTCTTCCTGTGAGTTGGTGGCCTTGATGGCGATCTGGAAGATGGGTTCCGGGAACGGGATGGGTGCGAAAGCGGCTTCGGCGACCTTGGCGTCGACCAAAGTGTCACCTACACGGCCGTCCTTCAGCTTGATGGTGCAGATGATGTCGCCTGCGTTGACCTTCTCAACCTCTTCGCGGTTCTTGCCCTTGAAGACGAGGAGCTGTGAGATGCGTTCCTTGTTGCCGGTACGCGGGTTCACGAGGTCTTGGCTCTTGCTGAGGGTGCCGCCGTAGACGCGCATCCAAGCCACGTCGCCGAGGTTTTGCTCGGTGGTCACCTTGAAGATCTGCAAAGCGGTCGGGTCGTCGTTGCTGTTGTGGAACTCGGTGCCGTTTTCAGCCTTGATGGCCGGCAGGTCAGCGGGTGACGGGCAGGCGTTGATGAGGAATTCGCACAGACGGTAGACGCCGATGCCACGCTTGGCAGCGCCGCAGATCACGGGGAACATGTCACGGTTCATGATACCCAGGCGGATACCCTTCTCCATGTCTTCCTCGCTCAGCGTCATCTCCTCGAAGAACTTTTCCATGAGGGCCTCGTCGCCTTCGGCGGCGTGCTCGATGAGGTTGCTGTGCAGCTCTTCGGCCTTGGCCATCTCAGCAGCGGGGATGTCCTGAATCTCAGGAGCGCCGTTGCCGTTCTTGAAGACCAACATTTTCATGAGGATGAGGTCGATGACGGCGTTGAAATCCTCGCCGGTAGCCACGGGATACTGGATCGGAGTGACCTTGTCGCCGAAGTACTCCTTCAGGTTACGGATGGCATTGTCGAAGTTGGCGTTGCTGTGGTCGAGCTGGTTCATGAAGAACACCACGGGCTTCTTGGTGGTCACGGTGTGACGCCAAGCGTTTTCGGTGGTGGCTTCCACGCCGGCTTGTGCGTTGACGGTCAGCACGGCGGTGTCGGCAGCGCTGAGGCAGGAGACGATGTCGCCGGAGAAGTCGCTGAAGCCAGGGGCATCAAGGATGTTGATCTTCTTGTCGTTGATGATGGTGTACATCATAGCGGCATGGACGGAGATCTGACGTTCCATCTCGATTGGACGATAGTCGGAGACGGTGTTCTTTTCTTCCGTGCTTCCTTTTCTGTTGATGACCTTGCCTTCGAAGAGCATGTTCTCAGCGAGGGTGGTCTTGCCGGACTTCGCAGCGCCGATCAAGGCGATGTTCCGGATTTCGTTTGTTTTGAATTCCTTCATTGTTTATCTGTATGTATTATTTTGTTGATTAATCTTCCCTTTGGGATTTGAGGCTGCAAAGTTACTAAATTTCAGTTGATTTCAAAGAATATTTTTTTCCAACGGTTTTCATCCATCTTCGCGCCGATCACTTCGATGATGTTGGCTGCTAAGACAGCACCCATTTTAGCGCATTTTTCAAGCTTTTCATTTCTTACCAAACCAGCCATGAATCCCGCGGCCCACATGTCGCCAGCCCCCGTCGTGTCGATAACCTTGGCAGGGATCGGATCAACCTTCACGATCATGTCGCCATGTTGCACGAAGGCGCCCTTGGCACCCACCTTCACCACGGCGATGTCGCACAACTTGGCGATCTCGTGCAATGCCGCCTCAGGATCTTCAAGTCCCGTCAGGGCTTTCGCCTCCTCTTCATTGGCGAAGACAATGTCGATGTTGTTCTTGATGATATCATACAGGTACTCACGGTTGGCTTCCACCACGTTGTAGCTGGCCATATCCATGGCGACCTTCATGCCTTTAGCCTTGGCGATCTCCAGGGCTTTGTCGACCACGGGACGATTAAACACCAGGTAGCCTTCCACGAAAAGGATGTCCCAACCGTCAAACAGCTCGGGTTTCAGGTCATTGGGCGAGAGTTCCAAAGCGGCACCGAGATAGGTGGCGAAGGTGCGTTCGCCGTCCTTCGAGATGATTGCTTGTGCGCAACCTGTGGGCGTTTCGGTGGTCATCATCAGCGGCTTGACGTTGGTCTTCAGCATCTCGTTTTCAAAGAATTTTCCGTGCTCATCCTTGCCCACCTTGCCGATGTAGCCTGCTTCGACGCCCAGCTTTGCGGCGCCGCTCATGGTGTTGGCCGTGGAGCCGCCTGCCGCCATGGCGCTGCCGTATTGTTTCAGGGTGTCACCGATATGTTTGGAGGTTGCTGCATCCACGTGCTGCATGGAGCCTTTCGGGAGGTTCAGCTGTGTGAGGATGTTGTCGTCGGCGATTTGCGTAAGGATGTCGACCAAGGCATTGCCAATGCCCAGAATGTTTTTGTATGCCATATTTTTTGATGTATTGAAAGCGCAAAGATAAAAAAAATTGCAAAAAAACTTGCAGGGATAAAAAAAAGCTGTACCTTTGCAGCCGCAAATGCCTCCTTAGCTCAGTTGGTTAGAGCATCTGACTGTTAATCAGGGGGTCTCAGGTTCAAGTCCTGAAGGGGGCGCATTTCATGTTATTAATTTTTTGAGTAGGAGTCCGTTATGGGTTTCTACTTTTTTTATCTCTGCATTGATTCCATGTTGAGAAT
>JAGCPG010000134.1 GCA_017645245.1 Bacteroidales bacterium | reverse complement strand
GGCCGCATCTGGTTCACCTTGATGGGCATCACCACGAAGTTCTTGCCGTTGAATTCATACTCCTTGGCGGCCTCCTTGAAGCAGGAGTCGATCCTGTTGATGCGGTCGTCAAGGATGTCAGGAAAACGCAGCAGCATGGGTGCCGATACGTCCCTAAGTGCCAGTTCGTCAACAAGTTCCGGAAGGTCAACGGAAGCACAGCCCTCTTTGGGCGTCACGGTCATGTGACCCTTCTCGTTGATGGAAAAATACCTGCCACCCCAGCCTTTTACGTTGTAAAGGTCCTCGGAGTCTTCGATGCGCCATTTTCTCATTTCGTCATTTTGTTTTGGATAGCGGTTGCAAATCTATAAAAAAAATGTAAATTTGAACTCTCAACTATCAATTTATCATGTCAACACTGATTATCGATGCCGGATCCACCAAAATGGAGTGGGTGGTTTTGGAGAGGGGAAAAAAAGTAAACCATCTCAGTACAAGAGGTTTCAATCCGAATTATGCCAAGATTATTGACTTTATCAACATTCTCTACAAGGAGCTTCCAGAAGACTTTCCTGCAGTGGATGCGGTGTATTACTACGGCTCTGGGTGTGGTAACGAAGCTGCACGAGCCGAAATGCACCAGATACTTAAGGTGCGATTTGAGGAGGCGAAAGAGGTTGAGGTTGGCACCGATATGCTCGGTGCCGCCCGTGCCTTGCTCGGTCGTGAAAAAGGTATCGCCTGCATCTTGGGTACGGGTGCCAATTCTTGTGTTTACGATGGCGAAAAGATCACCGAAAGGGCAGTGTCATTAGGTTATCTGGTGGGCGATGAAGGCAGTGGCTGTTACATCGGCAGGAAGCTTGTCAGGGCTTATTTTTATGACCTGATGCCACTTGAACTAAAACTTGAATTCGAAAAAGTATATAAACTGAATATCAAAGATTTCATTGATAGAGTTTATCATCAACCTGAGGCCTCAAAATACCTTGCTGGCTTCACTGAATTCGCGGGCGAGCATCAGTCGCATCCGTTCATTCAGCAGCTGGTGAAATCTTGTTTCAAGGAGTTTATCGATGCCTTTGTGCTGCGTTACCCAGATTGCCGCAACTATCGCGTTTGTTTCGTGGGATCGGTGGCTTTCTACTTCCAGTACCTGCTTCACGATTGCCTTTCAGCCGAGGGCTTGACCATGGGGAAGGTGATGCGTTCGCCCATGGATGGATTGATCCAGTTGTATTCCTGATCCCTTCTCAGCCAGGTCATCTGCCGCTTGGCGTAATGCCTTGTGTTGAGCTTGATTTGTTCAATGGCCTCCATCAGATTGATATTTCCGTCGAAATATTCGAATAACTCTTTGTAACCCACGGTGTTAAGGGCATTGCGCCGACGGTAGGGGTAGAGCCTTCGGGCTTCCTCCACCAGGCCCTGCGACAGCATTTGTTCCACCCGCAGGTTGATACGGTTGTAAAGTTGTTGCTTGTCCCATAGCAGGGCGTATTTCACGATGTCGAAATCGCGCTTGGCGCTAGTGCTGGTGCGGAACGAGGTGAAGGTCTTGCCCGTCTGGTAGCAAACCTCCAAAGCCCTTTGCAAACGGCGTGGATTCTTCCAGTCAACGATGGCCCAATATTCGGGGTCAAGCCGCTGAACCTCTTGTTGCAACGCCGTCAGGCCGCCATCTCGATAAAGCTGTTCCACCTTTTGCCTTACCGCTTTGTCGATGTCAGGCATGGCGTCGATGCCTTTGCAAACGGCGTCGATGAAAAGCCCTGAGCCACCGGTCAATACCACTTGGTCATGTTTCATGAAAAGCTTTCTGAGCAAGATCATGACATCTTTCTCGTAGGCAGCGACATCGTAGTTATCTAAAATACTGATATGCTGAACGAAATAATGCTTTACTTCTTGTAATTCTTTAGGTGTTGGAACGGCGGTCCCGATGCTCATTTCCTTATAAAATTGTCGGCTGTCGGCATTAATAATCACCGTGTTCAAGGACTTGGCGACTTCGATAGCGGTAGCGGTCTTGCCTGAGGCGGTGGGCCCGGCGATGACAATCAAGGTAGGCTTACTCATGGCTCTCCAGCTTTTGTGGCACGGGTCCGTTGTTGTTGACCACCACGGGCGCCTCGATCTCTTTCACCACCGTCAAGCCTTGCTCCGCGCCGATCTTCTTCATGTAAGTGTAGGCCTCATCGAAATTGTTCCCGATGACCCCGTCGAGCACCGCCTCGCGGATGGCGTTCTTGATCACGCCAACCTCGCGACCTTCGGCGATGCCGAAGGTCTCCATGATGGCTTTGCCATCAATGGGTGGCTGCCAGTTGCGCAGGTGGTCCTTGGCCTCGATCTCCTTGAGTTTTTGCTCCACAATCTCAAAGTTGTGGTGGTATTTCTTGATTTTTTCCTCGTTTTTAGAGGTGATGTCGGCATGGCACAGCAGCATCAAGTCGTCGATGTCGTCGCCGGCGTCGAAAAGCAAACGGCGGACGGCAGAGTCGGTGACGATGTCCTCAGCCAGCACGATGGGGCGGAGGTGGAGCAGCACCAGCTTCTCCACGTATTTCATCTTTTCGTTCAACGGCAGCTTCAGCTGGGCGAAGATCTTCGGCACCATCTTCGATCCCTTGAACTCATGCCCGTGGAAGGTCCAGCCAGTGCCGTCCTCCCAGCGTTTGGTCTGGGGCTTGGCGATGTCGTGCAGCAGCGCCGCCCAGCGTAGCCAGAGGTTGTCGCTGGTCTCGGCCACCTGGTCGAGCACCTGCATGGTGTGGTAGAAGTTGTCCTTGTGGCCCTTGCCGTGGATCACCTCAACGCCCTTCAGCAGGGTGAGCTGGGGCAGGATGTATTTCAGCAAACCACATTCGTCAAGCAACACAAAGCCCGTCGAAGGCCTGTCGGCCATCATGATCTTGTTCAGCTCCTCGGTGATGCGCTCCATCGAAACGATCTTGATTCTTTCAGCATTGCGGGTGATCGAGTAGAACGACTCCGGCTCGATATAGAAGTGCAGTTGGGTGGCAAATCGGATGGCGCGCATCATGCGCAACGGGTCGTCGGAGTAGGTGATATCGGGATCCAATGGCGTTCGGATGGTCAGCTCCTCCAGGTCGGTCATGCCGTCGAACGGATCCAAGAACGTTCCAAAGTCGTCTTCGTTGAGACTGATGGCCATGGCATTGATGGTGAAGTCGCGCCGGTTTTGGTCGTCTTCCAAGGTGCCGTCTTCCACCACGGGCTTGCGGCTGTTGCGGTCGTACGACTCGCGCCGCGCGCCCACAAACTCAATCTCGATGCCCCTGTAGCGGATCATGGCGGTGCCGAAGGCACCGTAATACTTGGCTTCCTTGTTGCCCGGCAGGTGAGAGGCCACTTTTTTGGCGAGGGCGATGCCGCTGCCGATGGTCACCACGTCGATGTCGTTCGACTTCCGCCGAAGCAAAAGATCTCGCACGTAACCGCCTATGACATAGCTTTTTACGCCAAGTTCTTTGCTTGATCGGGAGATCAGCCGAAACAAAGGATTATCGATATGTTGCTTGAAGTCGTATTCCATCAAACGGTTTGAGGTTCAGCGGATTTGAGTTCTTTCGTTTCCACAGGGATCAGGTGGACCTTAATGTCTTGTGATTCCTCGTCAAGGTCGATCTCGATCTTGCTTCCGGGCCCCATGGGGTTCATGATCAGCTCTTCGGCCAGGGCGTCTTCCACGTACTTCTGGATGGCGCGCTTCAGCGGACGGGCACCAAACTGGTCGTCCCAGCCCTTTTCGGCGATGAAGTCCTTGGCCTTTTCGGTGAGCGCCAGGGTATAGCCCATTTCTTCCACACGCTTGAAGATGTTGCGCAGCTCAATGTCGATGATCTTGAAGATGTCCTCGCGTTTCAGGGCGTTGAACATCACCACGTCGTCAATACGGTTGAGGAACTCTGGCGCGAAGGTGCGCTTCAAGGCGTTCTCGATCACGCTATGCGAGTACTCGTTGGCCGCATTGCGTCTGGCTTCGGTGCCGAAGCCCACGCCTTGGCCGAACTCCTTCAGCTGTCGGCTGCCAATGTTGGAGGTCATGATGATGATGGTGTTCTTGAAGTCGACCTTGCGACCCAAGCTGTCGGTCAGCTGACCGTCGTCGAGCAGTTGAAGCAACAGGTTGAAGACGTCGGGGTGGGCCTTCTCAATCTCGTCGAGCAACACGATGGAGTAGGGCTTGCGGCGTACCTTCTCGGTGAGTTGTCCGCCCTCTTCGTAGCCCACATAGCCAGGAGGTGCGCCCACCAGCCGCGAGACGGCAAACTTCTCCATGTATTCACTCATATCGATACGGATCAAAGCCTCTTCGGAGTCAAACAGATACTTGGCCAACACCTTGGCTAAATAGGTCTTTCCGACACCTGTGGGACCAAGGAAAATGAACGATCCGATGGGCTTGTTCGGGTCTTTCAGTCCGGCGCGGTTTCTGCGGATGGCCTTGGTGACCTTGCTGATGGCCTCATCCTGACCGATCACGGTGCCAGCCAGCTCTTTCTCCATATTCATCAGGCGGGCGCCTTCGTTCTGGGCGATGCGTTGCACGGGCACGCCGGTCATCATGGCGACCACCTCGGCCACGTCGTGTTCGGTCACGGGCACCTTGTGTGAGAGGGTGTCCTTGTCCCATTCCTTCTTGGCCGATTCAAGTCGGTTCATGAGCTTCACCTCGGTGTCGCGGAAGGTACCTGCGTCCTCGAACTTCTGTTCAACGATGGCTTGTTTCTTCTGCTTGCGGATCTCCTCGATCTCTTGCTCCAGTCTGGTGATCTCATCGGGAACGTTGATGTTGCGGATATGTACACGGGCTCCGGCCTCGTCCAAGGCGTCGATGGCCTTGTCGGGCAGATAACGGTCCGACATGTAACGGTTGGTCAGCTTCACGCAGGCCTCGATGGCTTCAGGGGAATACAGTACCGAATGGTGATCCTCGTATTTTCCCTTGATGTTGTTTAAGATCTCAACGGTTTCCTCAGGCGAGGTGGGATCGACGATCACCTTTTGGAAACGGCGTTCCAGGGCGCCATCCTTCTCGATGTACTGACGGTACTCGTCGAGGGTGGTGGAGCCGATGCATTGCAGTTCGCCACGGGCCAACGCGGGCTTGAACATGTTGGAGGCATCCAGCGATCCGTTGGCGTTGCCAGCACCGACCAAAGTATGGATCTCATCGATAAATAGGATGATGTCGGGGTTCTTCTCCAACTCGTTGAGGATGGCCTTGATGCGCTCCTCGAACTGGCCGCGGTACTTGGTTCCCGCCACCACGCTGCCGATGTCGAGCGTCACAATGCGCTTATTGAATAAGGTGCGCGATACTTTATGCTGTATGATTCTGATGGCCAGGCCTTCGGCGATGGCTGACTTGCCCACGCCAGGCTCACCGATCAGGATTGGGTTGTTTTTCTTGCGGCGACTGAGAATCTGGGCGATACGCTCCAGCTCCTTGTCACGGCCCACGATGGGATCGAGGCGGTTCTCCTCGGCGGCACGGGTCAGGTCGCGACCGAAGTTGTCCAGCACCGGCGTCTTGCTCTTGATGTTGCTGGTTTTCTTGGGCTTTTCCTGCGGCTTGATGTCGTCCTGGACATCGTCATCGTCGTCATCCTGAAAGATGTTTTGCGGGGTTTCTGGCTGTGATACGTCCTTGGGCAAACTCCGGCCCATCTCGGTGTTGTATTTGATCAGTTCCTCTTTGAAGTTTTCGTAGGTAACGCCTTCAAATTCAAGATTTTGTGAGATGATATTGTTCCGCTCGTGAAGGATGGCCAACATCAGGTGCTCCGACCTGACCATCTCGCTGCGAAACTCCTTGGCAATGATGTAGGTGTATTTCAGCACGCGTTCGGCCTGCTTGGTCAAGGGGAGGTTGTCGCTCGTCACCTTGGCGGGATTGACCACCCGCACCGAGGCTTCCAGCTTCTGCCTGAAGATCTCGATGTTGACGTTCAGGTTGCTCAGCAACTGGATCGAGCAGCTGCCTCCGTCCTTCAAAATACCCAAAAACAGGTGTTCGAGTCCAATATAGGGATTTCCCAACCTAACCGCTTCACTATGGCTAAATGACATAATGTCACGTACTCTGGGAGAAAATTTGGCATCCATAAAGATTCCGTTTAGTGAAAATGTTTATTAATGATTGCAAAGGTAAGAACAAAAATCGCTCCATGCTCGTTTTTTAGGCCTTTTTGACAAAATTTCATGAAAAATGCTTTTTGATGTGCACCTTAAAGGAAAAAATCGTAAATTTGCGCCTGCTTATAAAATAGCCCTTAAAATTGATTTTTAATTCTTAAATCCTGAAAACATAGATGGAAGAAAACATGAATGAAGAGAACTTGTCTGGCGAAAAAATCATCAAGGTGAACCTTGAAAACCAGATGAAGTCAGCTTATATCGACTATTCCATGTCGGTCATCATCTCACGTGCCTTGCCTGACGTGAGGGACGGCTTGAAGCCGGTCCACCGCCGTGTGTTGTACGGCATGTTGGGCTTGGGCGTGTCGTCCCACAGCGCCTATAAGAAGTCGGCGAGAATCGTCGGTGAGGTGCTCGGTAAGTACCATCCCCATGGCGACTCGTCGGTTTACGACGCCATGTGCCGTATGGCCCAGAGCTGGTCGCTGCGTTATCCTTTGGTCGACGGCCAGGGTAACTTCGGTAGCGTCGACGGCGATAATCCGGCCGCCATGCGTTACACCGAGGCCCGTCTGAAGAAGATCGCCGAGGAGATGCTCGACGACCTCGACAAGGACACCGTCGATTTCCAGAACAACTTCGACGACTCGTTACAGGAGCCGACCGTTCTGCCTACACAGATCCCAGCATTGCTGGTCAACGGCTCCAACGGCATCGCCGTGGGTATGGCCACCAACATGGCTCCCCACAACCTCAGCGAGTGCGTCGACGGCATCATCGCCTATATCGACAACAACGAGATCACCGTTCCCGAGCTGATGGAATACATCAAGGCTCCCGATTTCCCGACGGGTGGCGTGATCTACGGCTACGAGGGCGTCCGCGAGGCATTTGAGACGGGTAGGGGACGCATCGTGATGCGTGCCGAGACTAGCATCGAGGAACACAACGGACATGAGCGCATCATCGCCCATTCCATTCCATATCAGGTCAACAAGGCCGAGATGATCAAGAAGACCGCCGACCTGGTCAACGACAAGAAGCTTGACGGCATCGCTGACATCCGCGACGAGTCAGACCGTAAGGGCATCCGCATCGTATATGAGCTGAAACGCGATGCCAACGCCGAAGTGGTGCTGAACAAGCTGTTCCAGATGACCGCGCTGCAAAGCTCGTTCAACGTGAACAACGTGGCGCTGGTCAACGGCCGTCCTTACACGCTGAACCTCAAGGACTTGATCAAGCATTTCGTTGATCACCGCCACGAAGTGGTGATCCGTCGCACCCAGTTCGACCTCAAGAAGGCTGAGGAACGTGCTCATATCTTGGAAGGTCTGGCTCGCGCCATCGACATCGTCGATGAGATCATCGCCACCATTCGCGCCTGCAAGGGTGGTTCCGCCGAAGCTAAGCAAGCCATCATGGAACGCTTCGACTTCGACGATCCTCAGGCATCGGCCATCGTGGCTTACCGCCTCGGTCAACTCGCCGGACTCGAGATTAAGAAGATCATGGACGAGTTGGAGGAGATGCACGAAAAGATCCGCCATTTCCACGAAGTTCTACAAAATGTGGAAATGCAGTTCCAGATCATCAAGGATGAACTCACTGAAATCAAAAATAAATATGGTGACGAGCGCCGTACCCAGATCGTTCCCGCTGCGGGCGAGTTCCGCATTGAGGACATGATCGCCGACGACACCGTGGTGGTCACCATCTCGCACCTCGGCTACGTGAAGCGTACCCCGTTACGTGAATACCGCCGCCAGAGTAGGGGAGGCAAGGGCTCCAAAGGCTCCTCCACACGCGACACCGACTTCATCGAGCAAGTGTTCACCTGCACCAACCACAACTACCTGCTGTTCTTCACCGAACTAGGCAAGTGCTACTGGCTGCGCGCTTTCGAGATCCCCGAGGAAGGCAAGAACAGCAAGGGTAGGGCGATCCAGAACCTGCTGAACCTTGAGAAAGATAACAAGGTGATTACCGTGTTGAATGTCAGGGATTTGAAAGATGAAGAATTCATCAATAACCATTACGTGATCCTCTGCACCAAGAAGGGTATCATCAAGAAGACCACCTTGGAGGCTTACTCGCGTCCACGCAAGGCCGGCATCAACGCCATCAACATCCGTGAGGAGGATGAGCTGTTGACCGCTAACATGACCAGCGGCGAGGACGAGGTACTGATGGCGCTCCGTTCAGGAAAGGCTGTCCGTTTCAATGAGAAGACCGTTCGTCCGATGGGTCGTAACGCCTCGGGTGTGAAGGGCATCACCTTGGGTTCCGAGACCGACGAAGTCATCGGCATGATCTGCATCCACAGCCCCGAACAGACCGTTTTGGTGGTCTCCGAGAAGGGCTTCGGCAAACGCAGCGGCATTGAGGACTACCGCATTACCAACCGTGGCGGCAAGGGCGTCAAGACGCTGAATATCACCGAAAAGACAGGTGATCTGATCGCCATCAAGGACGTTACCGACGAGGATGACCTTATTATTATTAATAAGTCAGGCATCTTGATCAGGATTGGTGCCGACACCTTGAGAGTCATGGGTCGCGCCACCCAGGGCGTGAAGCTCATCGACCTGAGGGGCAACGACGAAATCGCCGCCGTCACCAAGGTGAAGAGGGAAGACGAGGATGAGGAAGAGATCCAGTATGACGAAGAGGGCAATCCGATCGTCGTTGAAACGCCTGAAAACGAGGCTCCAACTGAGGAGACTCCCGAAGAATGATTTTTGGAACAAGATTTGTTAATCGATAAAAAAACATTTTGGAATTAGATTGTAAAACAAATAACAAAAGTAGAAAAATGAAAAAGTTAGTGATTTTATTGGCGGTGCTTCTTTCAGCAAACTTCATGATGGCTCAGAAGATGGACCGTACCAACGCTTACAACTACAACAAGAACGGTCAGTACGAAAAGGCTGCCGAATCCATTGAGAAGTGCGTCGAACACACCGGTTTCCTTGGCATGAAGCCGAAAGACCAGGCTCAGGCTTGGCTGTATCGCGCCATGATCTACATCAACATCTATCAGAATAGGACCTTGTACGCTAAGTATCCCGATGCCCTCGAGAAGGCTTACGTGTCGCTCCAGAATTGCATCAAGGCTGATCCCGATTATGTGAAGGATCCTCAGAATGCTCAGGATGTGTATTCAAGAGTTGCCGCCATCGGCGAGTGCTATTTCCAGGATGGTATCGAGCAATTCAACAACAAGGACTATGCTGCTGCAGCTCTCAATTTCAGGAAGTCGTATGACATTTCGCTCACTGGCAGCCGTCCTGACACTTCAGCTCTGGAGAACGCCGGTCTGGCTTACATGAGAGGCGAACTCTATGATGAGGCTCTGACCAATTACAATGACCTGAAGAATCTGGGTTACGATAAGGTTGATCTCTACAAGAACATGGCATCTTGCTACAACCTTAAGGGCGACGACGAGAACAGCCTTAAAATGATCAACGAAGGTTTGGCCAAATATCCTGGCGATGCCGGCATGATCATCGAGAAGGTGAATCTCTACCTGAAGCAGGGTAAGGGTGAGGAAGCCCTCGGTGACCTCAACAAGCTCCAGGAGATGGATCCCAACAACGTTTCGATCCTGTTCACTTTGGGCAACATCTTCGGTGACGACACCCACGACATCTTTGATCCTGACAAGGCCATCGCTTACTACACCAAGATCATTGAAATCGATCCGACTTACTACGACGCCCATTACAACCTGGCCATGGTGTACATCACCTTGAGTAACCAGAAGATCACAGCTGCCAACGAAATCACTGGCACCAGCAAGGCTGAGATCGAGCGTTACAATGCCTTGATGGACGAATCCACAGAATACCTGCGTCAGGGTCTGCCGTATGCACAGACTGCTTACCAGGCACAGCCATCCGACGATCTGAAGCATCTTTTGAAGACCATGTATGTGAAGCTGAAGATGTTCCAGGAAGCCAAGGAGTTGGATGCTCAATAATGGTTGAATCTGATTGTTTTTCAAGCCCGAGGGAGGAGATCCTTCGGGCTTATTTTTTGATTTCTTCTAGCTTCATACTTCTGTCTCCTAACTTCTATTTAACATAATATGTATTATATTTGAAAAGGGATAACGAAAAGGAAACGAGCAAGTTGCGAAAAACATTGGAAGATTGTTCAACAAAGTGAACATTTTCGGCCTTTTCAACATTATCTTTGCAGATGAAATCAATAAACAATTCAAATATGGAAATCACAGGAAAAGTCGTAAGACTCGGTGGACTCACCGAAGGCACAAGCGCCAAAGGTCCCTGGCGCAAACAAGATCTGATTATTGAAACCGACGAACAGTATCCCAAAACCGTATGCCTCACTTGCTGGACCAACCAGATCAACGAAATCCAAAGCATGACACCCGGTCAGCTGATCAAAGCACAGATTGACATCTCCTCAAGAGAATTCAACGGCAAATGGTACACCGACGTGCGCGTCTGGCGTTTCGATCCCGTTACGGCCACAGCTCCCGCACAACAGCCCGTAGCCCAAGCCGTTCATCAAACACCTCCGCCAGCGGCACCCACCGGCGGCCCCGAAGATTACTTTGGCAGCGACAGCAGCAACAACGGTGATGATCTGCCGTTCTAAAAGCGTGCGAAGTACCTCAAAAGGCGCCTTGCGTAACTCCCGCAGGGAGTTATGCAGCGCCGTTGAGGTACTTCGCTAAGCGGGAGATTATTTCAAAGCTTTTCTAGCTTCTTCAAATAGCCTCCATTGGGCTCTTGTTCGAACCATGTTGTGTTCAGGATACCTTGTTTTATAATAGGTGTCACCGTTGATGTAATCGGCAAAAAAGCGAACCGCCTGCATGTACGGGAACAAACATGCCGCATACGGCAGGTTCTCACGCTCTACGGGCGTCAGGAAGGATTTCGTGCCTTCCAAGTAACCCTTTAGAAAAGCGTCATAAATGGCCATGTTGAAATGGATGTTGCCCAAGTCGGGATCGTCCTCGGCACCCGTATTGGCCGCCGAACGCAGGAAATCGCCGAAATCGGAGAAGATAAAACTCGGCATGATGGTATCCAAGTCGATGATACATAACACATTGCCATCTTTGTCGAAAAGCATGTTGTTCACCTTGGTGTCGCAATGGCAGATGCGTTTGGGTAGCTTGCCCTCACGATACAGTTGCTCACCGAGATACATCTCGTTGGCTAAGTCCTTGATTTTCTTAACATAATCTTGGACTTCACGATCTTTCATCCGGCCCACGGGATCGGCGGCGATGGCCTCGTCCAGCTGCTTCAAGCGGAACTCGATGTTGTGGAAATTCGGAATGATCTCCCCTATCGGTTCCTTGACATCAGCCAACAACGACTCGAAGTCGCCGAACGACAAGCCTGCGTCGTAGGCGGATTGTGGCGTGACGGCCTCTTGGGTGACCGAGTCGGCGATGAAGTCCATCACGCGCCAGTACTCCTCTCCCACCTTTACATAGGTCTTGCCCGTGTCAGCCTTCAGGAAATGCAACACACGACGGTCGATGTCGGGCAAGCCTGCCGCCTCGTACTTGCGACGGATGTGGTCGGTGACGGTCTCAATGTTACGTTGCAGCATCTCCACATCGGTGAAGACCTTGTCATTGATGTGCTGAAGCACGTATTTGGGTTGCTTGCAGCCTTGAACCATTATTTTAAAGGTGTCGTTGATCAAACCGTTGCCCAAAGGCTCAATGGATGCGATTTGTGCCGTGTCGAGGAAACGGGCGGCGATGGAGAAAAGTAAATTGTTTTCGTACATGGCGAGTTTGTTTTGCACAAAAATACAAAACATTTCTTATATTTGCCTGTCAATTAACTAAATCTAAGCCTATGAAAAAGAAACTAATCGCAATTTCACTTGTCGTGGCTTGCATCCTGTCGGCCTGCACGCCCAAGCCCCAAGAGGATCGTCACGGCAATTATGTCATCAAGGATAACACCATCGTCTTCGACGAGCCCCAGCGTCAGGAAGGCCAGAAGAGCGTGTTGCAATTCACGGTGGATCCCATCGAGAACGTCCGCATTGGCTTCATCGGTCTGGGCATGCGTGGCCCGGATGCCGTTGATCGTATGACCTACATCGACGGCGTGACCGTGGTCGCTTTGTGCGACATTGAGCCGGATCGCGTGGAAGCTGTGCAGACAAAGATTTTGGAAGCCAAAGGCTTGCCTCGCGCCGCAGCCTACACGGGTCGCGAAGCCTGGAAGGAGCTCTGCCAGCGCGATGACATCGACCTTGTTTACATCTGCACCGACTGGAAGATGCACGTCCCGATGGCCGTCTACGCCATGCAACAAGGCAAACACGTGGCCGTGGAAGTGCCCGCCGCCACTTCAATTGAAGAATGTTGGCAGCTCGTCGACGTGGCCGAGCAGACCCAACGCCACTGCATGATGCTCGAGAACTGCTGCTACGACTTCTTCGAGCTGACTGCGCTCAACATGGCGCAAAAAGGCATGTTCGGCGAACTCATCCATGGCGAGGGCGCCTACATCCACAACCTTGAGCCTTATTGGCACGAGTACTACGAAAACTGGCGCCTGGAGTTCAACCAGAACCACTCGGGCGACGTCTACCCCACTCACGGCTTGGGACCTCTCTGTCAAGCCTTTAACATCCACCGCGGCGACCGCATGAAGACCTTGGTCAGCATGAGCACGCCGTCCTACAACGGCAAGAAAATCGCCAAGGAAATGATGGACAAGGACGACTTCGCCAATGGCGACATGACAACCACAATGATCCAGACCGAAAAGGGCAAGACCCTGCTCATCGAGCATGATGTATACACATACAGGCCTTACAACCGCCTATATCAACTTACTGGCACTGAAGGCTTTGCCAACAAATACCCAAGTGCCGGTTTCACCCTTTTGGATGAAAAACTGCCCGTCGGATTCCTCGCCGAAGGCGAACACCTCAATCCGCATGGCTTTGTGCCCGCTGAGGTGCGCGACAAAATTTTGGATGAATACCTCCACCCCATCGCAGTCGAAATCGAGGAAAAAGCCAAGGAAGTGGGCGGTCACGGTGGCATGGACTTCGTGATGGATTACCGCCTGATTTACTGCCTGCACAACGGTCTTCCGCTTGACCAAGACGTTTATGACGCCGCCGAATGGTCCTGCCTCGGCGAGCTGACCGCCGCCAGCATCGCCAATGGCGGAATGCCTGTACAGATGCCTGATTTCACGCGCGGGGAATGGGATAAAGTACAAGGTTACAAACACGCTGTAAAGTGATAAAGTAACCCTCAATATTTCCGTCAAGGTGCGTTAGGCTTTGGCTGCCACCGAGCGGAAGAAGATCTCTGCATCCTTCCAAACCGTGTAGTCGCGGGCATAAAGGAGATTCAACTTGTTATGGAACTCGGCATCGCTTTCGGTGCCGAGTTTTTCTATCGGCGTGGCGGGCGTAAAGATACCCCGACGAATCTTGGGAAGCTTTTGGATCTCGTTGTCGGCGTTGCAATAACCGACCCAGGTGCGGCGACCAAACAGCACCAAAACGGCATCCTTCAGAAAGCGGATGGGTTTCCTCACCACCAAGGCCAACGGCAACCAGAACACAAGGCTGAAGCCTGACAGCACCACGTCCAAAAGGCGTTTGTTGCGTCGGTTAGCCACCGTGTCGATCGCCTTGATATCCACCGTATAGAGGTCGCCCCGAGTGTTGATGCTGTTGCTGCCGATGATGGAGAGGCTGTCCTCGGGCGCGATCTTGTAGTCGACATTGGTGGCATGCCATTCCACCATCTTGTCGATGATGACCTGATGCGGCACGTCCTTCGAGCAGAAGATGACCTCCGTGATCTTGTAGATGGTGATGATGTCGGGCACCTGATTGATGCGTCCGATGAAGCCGTCAGGAGTCTCTCCCTTGGCGTCCGAACTGACCAGTCCGATGAAATCGGGCTTGATGGAGGTGCTTTGGATCAGCGATTCCACGCGATGGGTCTCTTCGAGGCTGCCGATGATGATGAAGCGTTTCCGGGCATTGCGTTTGGAGAGGAACGACTCCTTCCCCATGCTGATACCGATCAGTCGCGTGATGCTCATTTCCAGGGCAAACCACAAGGTTCCCAAAAGGATTAAGGAACGGGAGAATCGCAATGTTTCAGGAACCAAGGCGTAGAGCATCAACACGAAGACGCTGCCTGCGGCAATGCCGAACAAGCCTTTAGGGATACTATATGGCTTGTCGTAACCTCCTGCAAAATAAGTGCTTATCAGCCAAATAAGGACGTATG
Organism: Bacteroidales bacterium; assembly: GCA_017645245.1. GTDB lineage: Bacteria > Bacteroidota > Bacteroidia > Bacteroidales > F082 > Limimorpha. Next base: position 17,319 of record JAGCPG010000134.1, on the reverse strand, counting down.
CCGGCAACACTACAGCAAATAGCGTAATCGGGTAGTTTCCTGTGCCGTCATAAATGATGGCGCGGCCCCAATAGTAGCTGATGACGGCCAATCCGGCGTAACCCAACAAGGCATCCAGGAACGGAATGGCGATCTTGTGGAAGAACTGGGAAAGCAAAGCCAGGAAAGCCTTGAAATAGATGGCCAGGTTGATGAAAAACGAGAACCAGAAAGCCCGTTTTTGTCCGAAATGCTTCTTGGCGAAGATCTCCATAGCCTTGTAAAACACGAAGACATAGTTGACGCTGGTCTTTTTGGTGCTCTCGCCCTTGTAGTGGATGATGCGGGTCTCGGGGAAATAATAGTTCTTGTAACCACCTTGCGTGATGCGGTACGAGAGATCGATGTCCTCGCCGTACATGAAGAAGGTTTCGTCCAAAAGGCCCACTTTGTCCAGAGTCTCGCGGCGCATCATCATGAAGGCGCCGGCAAGGATCTCACACTCGTTGGTCTCGTCGCAGGAGAGATGTCCCATGTAATAACGGGCGAAACGCTTGGAGTGCGGGAACAACTTGGTGAGGCCAAACATCTTGTAGAACGCAGCTTCAGGCGTTGGCAGGCCACGCTTTGACTCGGGCAGGAAGTTGCCTTTGCCGTCCATCATCTTTACGCCAAGGCCGCCCGCATCGGGATGGGAGTCCATGAAAGCGATGCACTTGCTGAAAGTGTCGTCCTCCACCACCGTGTCGGGATTGAGCAGCAGAACGTATTCACCTGTTGAAATACGGATAGCCTGGTTGTTTGCCCGACTGAAGCCAAGGTTCTCCTTGTTGGCGATCACTTTCACTTCAGGGAACTTGTTCGCCACCATTTTCAAGGAGCCGTCAACGGAGTTGTTGTCAACCACAAAGACCTCACCATCAATGCCTTGCATGGACCTGCGGACCGATGAGAGGCACTGCTCCAGAAAGAACTCCACGTTATAGTTGACGATGATGACGGATAGCTTCATAGCACGAAAAAACGGGCAAAAATAGAAAAATTCTTGCAAGTATTTATGGTTATAACGTATAATCCCTAAAAGAATTGTAATTTTGAGCCGGTTTTTTCGTTAAAAAAACATGGAAGAGCAACAAATGCCAGTTTTGCGTTTCGGAATCATGGTTGACGACCTCACGATGGAGGCCTGGAAGGTGGAGACGGTGAGGAAACTCATCGAGGGTGGCATGCGTTTGGAATTGATCATCAGGAACGCCGAGACGACCCGACGGAAGCGGTTTTTCAAATGGCTGTTCCACTACCCTTTCCGCCGGGGCTTCTTCCAAATCTGGAACCATTACCAGTTCAAGCCTGAAAGCAAGAAGATGACCGAGTTGGAGCCCATGTTGGAATCGCTTGGTCTCAACCGCTCTGAAATCCCGCTTTTGGATTGCAAACCCTCACATAAAAGGACTTCAACCTTTATTTTAGATAAAGATATTGAAACAATTAAGAATCATCAACTTGATTTCATTTTAAGATTTGGTTTTGACATCATTCGGGGCGAGATCTTGCAATCGGCGAAATTCGGTATATGGTCCTTCCATCATGACGATGAGATGGCATACCGCGGCGCTCCTCCCGGCTTCTGGGAGTGGATGCAGGACAACCCCAGGAACGGCGTCATCCTGCAACGGCTGACCGAATCGCTCGACAAGGGCTACATCCTGAAAAAGCGCTGGTATCCCACCATCCTTCATTCCTACAAAGCTCATCTCGACCAACTTTATTTGGATAGCACCGACATGCCGCTTCAGGTGTGCCGCGAGATCCAGTTTACGGGCCAATTGAACGAATACCTTTCGGAATCGACAGCCAAGATTTATCGGCCACCTGTAAACATTAAAATGCTGCAATACTGGATTTTATGTCTTACAAGACGCCTACGTTTTCATCTGCATGACATCTTCCGCCAAGAGGATTGGAATGTGGGTTATGTGGAGGTGCCGTTGAAGGAATTCGTCAAGGAACCGGAAATCCATGAGGAGGATGTAGTGTGGTTCAAACGAAAGCGCAAGTCGATCTATAGTGCTGATCCATTTGTGATTACAACAGAAAAGGATACTTACATTTTCTTCGAGAGTTACGATTACAAAGCTGGCAAAGGCCATATAGAGGTGGTACGAAGATCGAAGGGATACAAAAAGCCGAAGGTGGCCTTAGAAGAGCCCTTCCACCTCTCCTATCCATTTGTGTTTCAGCACGATGGCGTAGTATATTGCATCCCTGAATCGCATGAGGCAAACCGCTTGAACCTGTATCGTTTCAACGAAAAGGAACTAAAGCTGGAGCAGGAATGTGTGTTGATGGAGCATGTACGAGCCATCGATCCCACCTTGATCTATCGCGATGGGAAGTGGAACCTGTTCTTCACCCAGAAGGATTTCCCGAGCGTGAAGCTCTATCGTTTTGTGGCTGAGGATCTTAAGGGGACCTATTATCCACATCACGGCAATCCCGTTAAGGTGGATTGCGCCGACGCTCGCATGGCTGGGGCTTTCTTTGAGTTGGATGGCGATCTGATCAGGCCGGCACAGGAATGTGTCAGATACTATGGCACGGCAGTCAACCTCAACCGCGTGGATGCTTTAACCGATAAGGAATATATTGAGACACAATACGATAAGATCAAACCTTTTGTTCATTCCAAATACAAGCAAGGCTTCCACACCTTGAACGGGAACGAGGTCGTTACGGTCTTTGACGCAAAACGCTGGCGATTCACGCTGTTCGGCATGTTTCACCAGGTGAGAAACAAAATGCATAGAAACAAGACACATGTTTAAGAAGATATTGGGCACGGGCATGACCAGAGTGATGAATCTGTTGATCGGGTTCACCACGATGATGCTGGGTACCAAGATATTAGGCCCTGCCGAATGGGGCATTGGCTTCACCGTGCTGACCGATGTGACCTTCCTGCTTGTCGGAGTGGAATTCCTGGCGGGCAGCGGGTTGGTGTATTTCACTCCGCGCAAAAAGCTCTCCACCCTGATGGCGGTGTCGTATGCTTGGATTGGCATGGTGATGTTGCTTTACATCCTACTTTTCATGGGCCTCTCCCACTTCCCGACCACCTTCGATCACATCGTACCCCGTGGTTATGAGGGCATTACGTTGTTGCTGACCTTGGTTTACAGCTTCCATAACTTCAATCTGAACGTCTTCTTGGGCAAGGAAAAAGTGGGCACGTACAATTGGGTCTTCTTGCTTCAGATCTTTGTCCAGGTGTGCTCGATGATGTTGTTCATCTTTGTGTTCGACATCCGCGACGCCCATGCTTTCGTCTACTCGCTTTTGTGCGGTTATATCACGGCCTTTTCCGTCGGTTTTATCCTGATGATCCGCATGGTCGGACATGACGGTTACGATCCTTTCTTCCTGACAGCCAAGGAGATGCTTCGTTATGGCTACGTCATCCAGCTGTCCAATCTGGTCACTACATTGAACCGTCGCATGAGCATATATCTGCTGCGTCAGCATTGCACCAAGGAGTCGGTGGGCGTGTATGGCGCCGCCACGCAGATTGGCGAGGGCGTGAAGGTGTTCGGCACGAGCATTTCCATGGTGCAGTTTTCCAAACTCAGCAACATGGACGATCAGGATGAGATTGTGAAATTGACCATTAAATTCTTGAAAATCACCGTGGTGTTAACGTTTTTGGCGTTGTTGGCTGTGGCCTGCCTTCCGGTGAGTTTCTTTGAATGGCTGTTTACCGAGGAGTTCAGTCAGGTGAAGGAGATCATCCTCTTGATGTCGCCTGGCGTACTCTTCCTCTCTGCCCAGATGATCTTCGCGCACTATTTTTCTGGCACAGGCGTTCCCAAATACAACCTTTACGGCTCGTTGGTCGGCCTCGCGGTGACGGTGCCCTGCACCTTTATCATGATCCCCCTCTGGGGCATTGTCGGCGCTGCCATCTCGTTCTCGTGCACCTACACGGCCATCATGCTGTACCAATGGTTCAAGTTCAGGAAGATCACGGGCGTCAAGGCGAAGGAATTGTTGTTGACGAAAGAAGATTGGATTTGGTGTAAAGCCGAATTTTTAGCTATCTTTGCAAAAAAATAGGATTTCATGGATAACGAGGTTTTTGAAGAGTATGGCGACGATAAGATCGTGCATCTTGAGGACATGGATCACATCCGTCGTCGTCCAGGCATGTACATTGGTAAACTGGGCGACGGCGCTTCACAGGATGACGGAATTTACGTCTTGATTAAAGAGGTGATTGACAACTCGATAGATGAGTTTACTTCAGGTTTTGGTAAAAGGATAGAATTGACCATTGACAAGACCGACAAGAAGGTCTCCATCCGCGATTATGGCCGTGGCATCCCCCAGGGAAAGCTGAAGGAAGCCGTTTCGCAATTGAACACCGGCGCCAAGTACGACAGCAAGGTGTTCCAGAAGTCTGTGGGTTTGAACGGCGTCGGTACCAAGGCCGTCAACGCCCTCTCCTCATATTTTAAGGTTCAGTCCATCCGCGACGGCAAGACCCGCATCGTGGAGTTCGCCCAAGGCAAGATGACTTACGACTCGGGCATCATCGAATACCAAGACGCCACAGATACAGGCACTTTGGTGGAGTTTATCCCCGACAGCGCCTTGTTTGGCAACTTCCATTACGTGGACGACTACGTGGAAAAACGCGTTTGGAACTACGTGTATCTGAACCGCGGCCTGACCATGGTCTACAACGACAAGCGCTATTACTCCAAGAACGGCCTGCTCGACTTGCTCAACAACAACATGGAAGGCGAAGGCCTCTACCCTGTCATCCATATCAAGGACGGCGACTTCGAGGCGGCTTTCACCCATGTAAACGGCCAGTCGAGCGACTATTTCTACTCGTTCGTCAATGGTCAGCACACCACTGAGGGCGGCACACACCAGTCAGCGTTCCGCGAAGGCTATGCCCGTGTGGTGCGCGAGTTCTTCCAAAAGGAATATGAACCCGCCGACATCCGCCAAGGCTTGATTTGCGCGCTTTGTGTGAGGATCCAGGAACCTGTGTTCGAGGCGCAGACCAAGACCAAGCTGGGCTCCACCCACCTCGCTCCCAACAATCCCGACGGCACCAACGACAGCCCGTTCCTGAAGACATACGTCTTCGACATCTTGAAACGCCATTTGGACAACTACCTGCATAAGAATCCCGATACTGTGGCTATCCTTCAGCAGAAGATCCAGGCCAACGAGAAGGAACGCAAGGAGATTGCCAGTATCAAGAAAGCTGCCCGTGAGAGCGCCAAGAAGGTCAGCTTGAACAACAAGAAACTCCGCGACTGCCGTATCCACCTGAATACCAATCACGAGAAGCGCTTGGAGAGCACCATCTTCATCACCGAGGGCGACTCCGCATCGGGAAGCATCACCAAGAGCCGCGACGTCCAAACCCAAGCCGTGTTTAGCCTTCGAGGCAAGCCGCTGAACTGCCTAGGCATGACCAAGAAAGTGTGCTATGAAAACGAGGAGTTCAACCTGCTCCAAGCCGCCTTGAACATCGACGAAGACATTGAGAATCTGCGTTATAACAACATCGTGATCGCCACCGATGCCGATGTTGACGGCATGCACATCCGCCTGCTGATGCTGACCTTCTTCCTTCAGTTCTATCCCGATCTGGTGAAGAACGGCCACGTATATATCCTTCAAACGCCATTGTTCCGGGTGAGGAACAAGAAGGAGACCTATTATTGCTATACCGAGGAGGAGCGCATCGAATCCATCCTGAAATGCGGCAAGCAAGCCGAGATCACTCGTTTCAAAGGCTTGGGCGAGATCTCTCCGGATGAGTTCCGTGCCTTCATCGGTCCCAACATGCGACTGGAACCCGTCATCCTGCAATACGACTTTGGCATCAAGGAACTGCTGAAATACTATATGGGCAACAATACCCCTGAACGTCAGCGGTTTATCATTGATAATCTTAGGATTGAAGACGATACGTATATTGATAAAACAGAAGTCAGAAGTTAATTCAAGATATTATGAAAATCAAAACTACCTTAATTATTATGGGAAGCGTCATCGCTTTGGCGGCTTGCACTGAGAAGCCGCAGCCACGTTACCAGGTGGCAGAGTATCCCGAGGCTTTCAGGGATGAAACCGTTGTTGACGATTATTTCGGAACTGAAGTGGCCGATCCTTACCGTTGGTTGGAAAACGACACCTCGGCGGAGACCAACGCTTGGGTGGAGGCCGAGCGCAAGGTAACGGACGATTATCTGAGCCATATCCCCTTCCGTGGCGCCATCAAGGATCGCCTGACCCAGCTGATGAACTATGAGCGTTACAGCGTGCCGAGCAAGCGCTTTGGCCGCTATGTCTACAGCAAGAACGACGGCTTGCAGAACCAGAGTGTGATCTACATCCAGTATCCCGACAAGGAGCCTGAGGTGCTGTTGGATCCCAACAAGCTCTCCGACGACGGTACGGTGTCGTTAGGCGGCGGTTCCATGTCGAACGACGGTAAGTATTACGCCTATCTGATCCAGCGCAGCGGCTCCGACTGGCAGGAAATCTACGTGATGGATGTCGACACCAAGGAGCTTCTCCCCGACCATATCGAATGGGCCAAGTTCTCAGGTGCCTCCTGGTACAAGGACGGCTTCTTCTATGCCGCTTACGACAAACCCGTCGAAGGCAAGGAGTTCAGCAATGTGAACGAGAATCACAAGATCTATTATCATAAATTGGGCACCTCACAGGATCAGGACGAGCTGTTCTATTCCAACCCCAAACAACCTCGCTATTTCCACTCTGTGGCCGTCACCGAGGACGAACATTACATGTTCCTCTATGAGAGCGGTCAAGGCTCAGGAAGCACCCTGTGGATCAGGGATATGCAGGATCCTAAGGGCAAGTTCGTGCTGATTGCCGATGACATGGATTATTACTACAACCCCATCAAGGTGATTGACGGCAAGATCTATCTCCAAACCAACTACGATGCGCCCAAAGGCCGTGTGGTGATCGCTCCAGTGAAGGATCCCCAGATCAAGAACTGGAAAGACCTGATCCCCGAGTCGGACAATGTGCTGGTGGCCGCACAAATGGCTGCTGGCAAGATGATCGTCACCTACGACAAGGACGCTGCCAACCATGCCTACGTGTATAATCTTGATGGTCAGATGCTCCATGAGATCGATCTGCCTACCTTTGGCGAAGTCGGCTTCTCCTGCCGTTACGAAGAGCCTGAGGTTTTCTACGGATTCACCTCGTTCGTTTATCCTACAACGGTGTTCAAATACGACATTGAGACCAACACCTCAACCGTGTTCCGTGCTCCTCAGGTTGACTTCAACCCTGAAGACTTCATGACTGAGCAGGTGTTTGTCACCTCGAAGGATGGCACCAAGGTCCCGATGTTCCTGACCTATAAAAAATCTTTGAAGAAAGACGGCAAGAATCCCACCCTGCTCTATGGCTACGGCGGTTTCAACATCACTTTGAATCCTGGATTCGCCGTCTCGCGTCTGCCCTTCTTGGAGAATGGCGGCATCTATGCCGAGATGAACCTCCGCGGCGGCAACGAGTATGGCGAGGAATGGCATCAGGCGGGCACCAAGCTGCAGAAGCAGAACGTGTTTGACGACTGCATCGCCTGCGCCGAATACCTGATTGCCAACAACTATACTTCACCTGATTATCTTGCCTTGAACGGCGGTTCCAACGGCGGTTTGCTCGTCGGTGCTGTCGTCAACCAGCGTCCCGACCTGTTCCGTGTGGCTGTGCCGCAAGTGGGTGTGATGGACATGTTGCGTTACCATCTGTTCACCATTGGCTGGAACTGGGCCAGCGACTATGGCACCAGCGAGGACGACGAGGCCATGTTCAAAGCTTTGTATGCCTACTCGCCGTTGCACACCATCAAGAGCGGTGAGAACGTGCATTATCCCGCAATCATGGTGACCACTGCCGATCACGACGACCGTGTGGTGCCCGCCCACAGCTTCAAGTATGCCGCCGCACTGCAGGCCGCACAAACAGGATCGGAACCCAAGATCATCCGCATCGACTCGAAGGCCGGTCACGGTGGCGGCAAGCCCATCGCCAAGGTGCTTGAAGAGTATGCTGACATCTACGCCTTCATCCTTTACAACATGGGATTGGAGTACGGAAGCCAGAAGTAAAAAGAAAGAACGATGGAACAAAAAAACAGCCTCAGAGACCTGGGGCTGTTTTTTTGTTTGTTCAGGATATGGTCATTTGGAAATGACCAACCTTTGAACAAGCTTCTCGCCTTTCCCGTTCATCAGGCAAACTTGATACACGCCGTCCTTCAAGTCGTTGACGTGGATGGCATTAGAATCGATTTTCTTGATGCCGACCTGCTCGCCCAAAGTGTTGAAGATGATGGCGTAACGCCAATCGTTGCCTTCAACGTAAACTATATCGGACGCGGGGTTGGGATAGAAACGTGAATCGCCGTCGGCATATTCCTTGACATCGTAGCCACTCACCCTGAGATGGATCGGAAGGGCCACTTCAGGGTCTGTCTCCTTGGCGCGGTCCAATCTGAAGGTTGCGTAATAATCGCCGTGTTCCAGTCCGTCGGAGTTCAGGGAGAATTCCACAGTGTTGGTTTGTCCAGGAGCAAACACCATTGCAAGATATGAATCGGAATAATTGCCGCTAATCCATTCCGTTTCAACGGGAAGACCTTCGCAAACCAAACGAATGTTATGGTTTCCATAGCCTTCACCTCCATTATAATAGATGTATTCAGCGTTCAACGAGAACCAGGAACCACCATTCAATCTGACCAAATCCCCGTGATACTGAAGTGCAGGACCCTCATCGAGTGAAATGGGATATCCTCCATTGATCTGTTGGAATCCAACAGTGGCTAATACGTCACAACCTGTGATGGGAATGGGCTCGTCAAACACAACGGTATTCCAATCGGCAACGGTATAATCAGACAATTCCTTTTCTGCCAGGAGCGTATAATAATAGGTATTGAGATTCCATAACCTCCTGTAAACGGAAAACTTCAAAGGACCCTGACAACCCCAGGAAGCATCCCACGGGACAAAGTATTGCATGCTTGTGATCTTCGTTCCAACCAACAATGAATCCACTAGTTGTTGAAATGAGAAATCAACACCGATCTCAGTATAGGGATCGTTGTTATAATTGCCAAAGGACCAATACGGGTCACCGTCATAATGCAAGGTTCTTGGTTCACCGCCGTCTGGTCCAACGCCATAGTCAATCCATGGTGCCTTATAGCCGCAAATGGCATTGCCCTCGTTGGTGAAGGAAGTTGTGACATCCAGTTGTTCGTCCTTGAGCATCAGCACCTCGAGAGACGCTTCCTCGGGAACGATGTTGGAAATAAAAGGCCCAACTAATTCCGTAAAGGTAATGTTGTCGACAAAAAACCCGTTTTTGCTTTCATCATTTTGGTTCGAAGGACAGAAATCCATCGCGCTAATACTGCAATATTTTGCCGGATAGGATAATGTGTAATTCCATGCAATGATGAGTTCGTCGTTAAGCTTCAGACAGGCTGTGGCATCATCAAGAAAGATGTCAATGTCGATATGAATCCATTCGTCGAAAGGAACCTCAAAGTTGTCGTATGCTCCTCCAGGATAGAAATAGTTGCCGTGCTGCGCACTGTTGAGCCACATCTGTTGGGCCCAAACGCTGTTGCTCCCAGCAAATTGGTGAAGAATGTTAAAATACCCCTCTTTTCCATTTGGGATGTACATGTCGAATGAAATGTTATAGGCACCAGTGGTCTTGTCACCAAGAAAGAGGACGAGGTCGTTGCCGTTGTCGATCTTAACCGCCCTGTTTCCCAGACTTTGTTCGTCGGTGATCAAGGCATCTGTAGCACTTCCGGGACTATAGTCCCATGTGGTCCAAGGCTCTCCAAGGGTTTCGGCGACCTTGTCGCCAACATTACATTGTTCGAAATCATACGACAGTATCTGTGCGGAAAGAGCTCCGCAGACCATCATTAATACTGTCAAAAGCATTGTTTTGTAAAGATTGTTCATAATTCAAAAGTTTTTCATCAAACGCAAAATTAAAAAAAAACACCGTTTTTTCTTGTTTTTTTTAAAAAAATGTAAATTTGCACCTTTTAAAAGTAATCAACTATGTGTGGAATCGTAGCTTATGTAGGCCATCAAGATGCCTATCCTATCCTCATTGAGGGACTCAAAAGACTTGAATACCGTGGTTACGACAGCGCCGGTGTGGCTCTGTTGAACGCAAACAACGAACTGAATGTCTACAAGGCCAAGGGCAAGGTCTCTGATTTGGTGGCTTACGCCTCCACCAAGGATATTAGCGGCCATATCGGCATCGCCCACACCCGTTGGGCCACCCACGGCGAACCCAACCAGACCAACGCACACCCGCACCTCTCCAACTCGGGCAACATTGCGTTGATCCACAACGGCATCATCGAGAACTACATGAGCCTCCGCAAAGAACTTGAAAAACGTGGCTTCACCTTCAAGTCATCCACGGATACCGAGGTGCTCACCAACCTCATCGAGGATGTGCAGCAAAGCGAGCATGTCGACTTGTTCGAGGCTGTCCGCATCGCCCTGAACCACGTGATCGGCGCCTACGCCATCGCTATCGTGGAAAAAGGCCATCCTGAGGAGATCATCGCAGCCCGCAAAGGCAGCCCCATGGTGATCGGCATTGGCGACAACGAGTACTTCATCGCCTCTGATGCCACGCCTATCGTGGGTCGCACCCAGAAAGTGGTCTACATCGAGGACGAGCAGGTGGTCCGCATCAAGCTGGGCGAGGAACTGCACATCAAGACCATCAACGACGTGGAAGCCATCCCATATGTGCAGGAGCTGAAGATGAACCTCGACTCCATCGAGAAGGCCGGCTTCGACCACTTCATGATGAAGGAGATCTATGAGCAGCCTAACATCGTGCGCGACACCATGCGCGGCCGTCTCCATCCTGAATCCAATAGCGTCCGCCTCGGCGGCATCCTCCAATACGAGAAACAGCTGCTTTATGCCGACAATATCGTCTTTGTGGCTTGCGGTACCTCATGGCACGCCAGCTTGGTGGGAAGCTACCTCATTGAGTTCCTGGCCAAGATCCGCGTGAAAGTGGAATATGCCTCGGAGTTCCGTTACCGCCACCCAGTCATCACGCCTCATGACGTGGTGATCGCCGTGTCGCAGTCGGGCGAGACCGCCGACACCCTGGCCGCCATCAAGTTGGCCAAGGAAGAAGGCGCCGTGGTGCTGGGCATCTGCAACGTCATCGGTTCCTCCATCTCCAGGGCAACCGACGCTGGCATCTACACCCATGCGGGTCCGGAAATCGGCGTGGCCTCCACTAAAGCGTTCACCTCACAGGTGACCGTGATGGCCATGTTGGCTTTGCGTCTGGCTGAACTCAAAGGCACTTTGACGACTGAACGTCGCACCGAGTTGATCCAAGAGCTCAACAACATTCCCGAGAAGATCCAGTGGACCCTTGACCATAGCGGCATCGTCAAGGAAATCGCCGCCAAGTACAAGGATGTGCGCAACATGCTCTACCTGGGCCGTCTGCAGAACTATCCCGTAGCCCTCGAAGGCGCCTTGAAACTCAAGGAAATCTCCTACATCCACGCTGAAGGCTATCCAGCCGCTGAAATGAAACACGGTCCCATCGCCTTGATCGACAAGGACATGCCCGTGGTGTTCATCGCCACCAACCACCGTACCTACGAGAAGGTGATCAGCAATATCCAAGAGGTGAAGGCCCGCGACGGCAAGATCATTGCCATCGTCAGCGAGAAGGATGTGATCGCCCGCAAGATGGCCGACTACGTCATTGAGATTCCTGAAAGCGAGTCCATCTATTCGCCGCTGTTGGCTACCATCCCGCTGCAGATCCTGGCCTATTACATCGCCGTGATGCGCGGCTGCAATGTCGACCAACCGCGCAACCTGGCCAAGTCAGTTACTGTAGAGTAAGCGTTCTGTACTCGTATGAGACCCTGTTCCCACAGGTGACCACCATGTAGGATGGGGTTTCTTCCTCATCATTGAGGTTATTCGTCATCACATATTTGACGCCGTTAAACGTCTTGGCGTCGGCGTTGTGGAAATGACCCATGATGACCATGTCCACGTTGCTGCGGCTCATCAGATCCATGAAAGCATACATCTCATCCTCAGGCAGGTTGGCTGCCGGAGTGGTCGTATAGTCGTAGCTGGTGCGGAATAACCAGTTGTGGCTGATCACGAAGCAATGGCGGTATTGGTTTCGGTTGGCGAGTTGGTTTTCAAGCCATTCCATCTGAAGGGTGCCGTGGGTGCCGTTGCCCGAGTCAAGCATCAGATACAGGTCCTTATGTCCGCCCTGGGTATTCACAGTGACGGCGTATGTCGAAGTATGGAAATGGTTCTTGAAGTGTTCGGCACAGTCGAAATAGACGTCGTGGTTGCCAATGATGGGGAAACAGGGGTCGTATTTGGCTTGGGTCGAGGGATGGAAAGCCCTGGCGGAGTCACAAAGGATGTAGGGTCTATCCCCACTCTCGTTGGCAATGTCGCCGACAATGAGGCTGAAGAAGGCTTGCGGGTCGTTGCGCTCCTGGGTGATGAAAGCCACCAACCTTGAATTGTCGTCGTTCAGATGCGTGTCGGAGCATGAATAGAAACGATAGGTGTCGGGCACGTTGTTGACAACGATGGGCGCATGGGTGTTGTTCCATTCAAGCCAGTCGGTGACGCGCGCCTCGGTGTCGCTGCGGTTGGCGATCATGCCAAAGATGTCGAGGCGGTTGCAGGATGAAAATGCGACGATGGCGGCTAAGGCCAAGCAAATCGTAAGGGTTTTATTCAGTTTTTTCATGATGATCAAAATTTATAGGTGCAACCAAGATTAAAGAACCAACCGTTGTATTGTGATGACAGGTTCAGGACGCCTGCGGGGTGCAGACCTGCCTCGGCGTTGACGCGCCAATCCTCCTTGATGTCGTAATAGCCGTGAATGGTGTAATAGAACAAGGTGAAGCGCTCAATGATGAACTCACGGTAGTTGGAGATGCCGCAGCCCACATTCCAAGGATGATCCTGGGCAAACAGGTTGTATTCGATGTCGAACGACACGTTCATCGGCTCGAAAACGGTGCTTTGTCCTCCGTTCTTCCTCAAAGGAATCTCGGCGAAATAACGGTTGCAGAGACCGAACTTGAAGATCCAGTGGATGTTGCGATAGCCTAGGTTGAACATGGCGTTGAACTCCTGAATCTTGTAGTCGGCGAAGATCCGGTACAAGTAACGGTTTTCCAGGAAGAAGGTGCCGCGCTTGCCATTCAGCAGATCCAGCTGATAAGCCAGGTTTATGGCGTAACGGTCCTTGGTGCCGGCGAGCAGGCCGAAGTCGATGTGAAAGTTGTTGGCCAGCTGATAGTCGGTAGCCACAACGAAATTGGCCCTCGACTTGTCTGTCCGGTTATAGTCGTATTCAGCGTATGTCCTGATGGTTTGGGCATGGGCGACGAATGACGACATAACGAATAATGCGATGATAAAAAGTCTTTTCATTTCAATAATTTTTGCGTCTGCAAAGATAGTGTTTTTTATTTTTGCAAAAAATTACGGTCATGAAGATTCTAACCACGGCACAGGTCCGTCAAGCCGACCAATACACCATTCAGCATGAGCCCATCAGCTCCGTCGACCTGATGGAACGGGCTGCTACACAGGTTTTTGACTGGCTGTTGACTCACGTGAAGCATGAGCGTTTGATCAGCATCTTTTGCGGCATGGGCAACAACGGCGGCGACGGTTTGGTGGTGGCTCGCCTGCTCCACCAAGCAGGGATGCGTCCGAAGGTCTATATGGTGCGCTATTCCGAGAAGATGAGTCCCGACTGCGAGGCGAATTTCCAACGGTTGCAAGCCGAGACTGAAGTCCCCGTGAAGGATGTTCGCGCCGAGGCCGATTTCCCCGTACTGGAGCCGGATGGCATCGTGATCGACGCCCTGTTCGGCTCGGGCTTGAACCGTCCCATCGAAGGCCTGGCCGCTGAACTGATCGAGCACCTCAATCGCCAGCAAGCCTTCCGTATCGCCATCGACATCGCATCGGGCTTGTTCGCCGACAGCCCCAGCCCCAAGGGTGCCATCTTCAAGCCTGATTACACGCTCACCTTCCAAACCCCGAAATTGGCTTTCCTGATGCCTGAAAACGATGTTTTCACCGGTCAACTGGAGATCCTTGACATCAGATTACATCCTCAATATTTACTTGAAGTAACAACAAATAACTTCTTGATTGAAAAGAAGATGATTGTCGAAATGCTTCATCGTCGCACGAAATTTTCGCACAAAGGAACCTACGGTCACGCCCTGTTGATCGCTGGCTCTGAAGGCAAGACCGGAGCAGCTATTTTGGGTGCCAAGTCGTGCCTCCGTACAGGTGTGGGATTGCTCTCGGTGAAACTGCCTCAGTCTGCATGGACGCCTTTGCAAGCCGCCCTTCCTGAGGCCATGATCTCTACGGATGACAAGCTGGATGCCTTCAATGCCATTGGCGTGGGACCAGGTTTGGGCAAGGCTGAAGAGACCCAACGTGCCGTGAAATGCCTGATTCAGGACTGCAAGGTGCCGATGGTGATGGATGCCGACGCATTGAACATCCTCTCGGAAAACAAAACCTGGCTGGCGTTTTTGCCTCCAAAAACCATCCTCACACCCCATCCAAAGGAGTTTGAACGGCTGTTTGGCAAGACCCAGACCAGCTTTGAGCGGTTGGAGCTGCAGCGTGAGATGGCTGTCAAATATGGCATCATCATTGTGCTGAAAGGCGCCAACACAGCCACGGCACTGCCTAATGGTACGGTGTTTTTCAACACCACGGGCAACCCAGGCATGGCCACGGCAGGCAGCGGCGACGTGCTCACGGGCATGATCCTCTCCCTCCTCGCCCAGCGCTACACCCCTGAGGAAGCAGCGGTCTTGGGCGTTTATCTCCACGGTTTGGCTGGCGATATTGCCGCCGAGTCGATCAGCCAAGAAGCCATGATCGCATCCGATATTACTGAAAACATAGGAAAAGCCTATCTGTCACTGCAATGAAAAAGAAAAAAGCCCCTGAATACATTCAAGACGTCCTGATCGTCGATGCCGGCAGCGAAGGCATGTCGGTGGCCAAGCCAGAAGGTCGCGTGGTCTTCGTCCCCTTTGGCGTGCCCGGCGACGTGGTGGATCTTGAGGTCTATAAAAAGAAGAAAAACTATTTCGAGGGTCGCATCCTCAACTTCAAGCAATACTCCGACAAACGCGTGACGCCTGTGTGCCAGCACTTCGGTCTCTGCGGCGGCTGCAAATGGCAGCAGATGGAATACCAATGGCAGCTCCATTACAAGCAGAAACAGGTGAAGGACAACTTCGACCGCATTGGCAAGGTGGAATATCCCGAAATCCGGCCCATCCTGGGGTGCGAGAAGCAGTATTTCTACCGCAACAAGCTGGAATATGCCTTCTCCAACCGCAAATGGCTTACTGATGGGGCTCCCACAGGCACCTACAGCGAGGACGATTGCAAGGGACTGGGCTTCCATCTGCCACAGCTGTTCGACCGTGTGGTGGATGTGGAGCAATGCCATCTCCAAGCCGATCCTTCCAATGATATCCGTCTGTTTGTCAGGCAGTTCACTATGGAGCATGGCCTTTCGTACTACAGCGTGCGCCATCACGAGGGATTGATGCGCAACCTGGTGATCCGATGCAATGCCAGAGGTGAGTTCATGGTGATCATCGTCATCAATGAGGAAAACGGCTGCATCCGCCACGAGCTGATTCCCGCATTGGAACAGCGTTTCCCGCAAATCGTATCGCTCCTGCTCATCATTAACAATAAGTTTAACGATGTCATCAACGACTTGCCTTTCGAGTGCCTGAAAGGCGATCCATTCCTGATTGAGACGATGGCTTCTCCCCGACCCGGATTCTCTGATCTGAAGTTCCGCATCGGGCCGGTGTCGTTCTTCCAGACCAATGTGTATCAGGCTGAAAGGCTCTATCACGCCGCGTTTGAATTGGCCGACGTCAAGGGCAACGAGCTGATGTACGATTTGTATACGGGCACAGGCACCATCGCACAGTATTTCTCCCGTTTCGTGAAGCGTGTGGTGGGCATCGAGTATGTGGAGGAAGCCATTGCCGACGCCAAGGTGAACGCCGAGATCAACGGCATCGATAACTGTTCGTTTTTTGCGGGCGACATGGCCAAGATCTTCACCGATGAGTTCATTGCGGCCAACGGCAAGCCAGACTTCATCGTCACCGATCCACCGCGTGCCGGCATGGCAGAGAAGGTGGTGGAACAACTGTTGAAGATTCGCGCCCCGAAGATCGTTTATGTGAGCTGCAATCCAGCAACCCAGGCCCGTGACCTGCAATTGCTTTCAGAAGCTTACAAGATCAAGGCGGTGCAGCCGGTGGATATGTTCCCGCATACCCAGCATGTGGAGAATATCACTTTGTTAGAAGTCAGAAGTTAGAAGTCAGGAGAAAGAATATTCGTACGGATGGCTTCCACCAAGCTATCGATATCAAGGTTCTCCCCTTTCACGGTCAGCATGGCTTTTTCGTAAAAAGGCATCCTTTCCGTGTAATTTTTGCGGATGAAGTCCTCCAGTTCCTCCGTTGATTTGCCATAGACCTTAGGGCGACGCACCTTGGATTGAGATAGGCGGACGATGGCCGATTCCGGGCTGATCTTCAGGAAGACGGTATATCCGTTTTGGTTCATCCAATCCATGTTGTCGTTGAAACAGGGCGTACCTCCACCGGTGGCGATCACGGCGTTGTCGAAGGCGAGCGTGTCGTGCAGGATCTGCGTCTCCAGCTTGCGGTACAGCGGCTCGTCGTATTTTTTGAAAAAGTCGCTCACTGTGATGTGGAAACGTTCCTCGAACATGCGGTCGGTGTCGTATGCCTCCAAGCCGAGCCTGTTGGCCAGCCGTTTTGCCGTGGTTGATTTGCCGGCGCTCATGTATCCCACTAGGTAGATTCTCATGACCATCTATTATTATAGGTGCAAAATTAGGAAAAAAAACGCTGCCGACTATGGGTTATCAACAATTTATCAACAGGGGTTGTTGATAAATACTTGAAGCCTATGGTTTCGGACAATTGAAAATTGCCGTATCTTTGCTACGAAATACGCATTATAACCAAATTATTAAACTATGAAGAAAGTATTTACCTTTGTTCTTGCGATGACCATCGTCATCACAGGATTCGCTCAAATCAAGAGCGCTAGACAAGATGTAAAGCAAATGAAGCCCGCTCAAAGG
>JAGCPG010000024.1 GCA_017645245.1 Bacteroidales bacterium | reverse complement strand
GTAATCCGGCTCGTTTTATATTTGAAGCGACATTCATCGAGGCTATAATGGAAGCTCCCATCGTTACAGATTTGAACATTGATGGCACTTTTTTTTTGAATTGTCACTTATCGGGTCTTTTCGTAACTCCGCATAACAATCGTCGAGTTTCTTATGGAACAACTCATCAAACTCCGCAAGGGTATAGTATCCTTCCGGAGCCCTCGTAGCGTCTTTGTGAATCCTTTCGTTAGCTGCTTCTATGGCCTCTTTGTGTCTTTCGTAAAACTCGTCAATGTCCAATTCGTCATCTATTTTTCCATTCATATCCTTAATTCCTTTGATTAATAAGGTTCACCACCACCTTCACCATCACGTCTTTCTCTTCAGGCTTGCTCTCAGCAATCATCAAGGTTAAGGCAACCAGAGTATTGTCGGCGATTCGTTTGCTCCCATCCTTGCGATAAAGGATGCCGTTATTGTTGAGGAACCACAAGAACAATGTAGCTGCAATTCGCTTGTTTCCATCGGTAAAGGAATGGTTCTTCGTGACAAGATAAAGCAACATGGCAGCCTTTTCCTCAACGCTTGGATACAGGTCCTTACGATCAAAGGTCTGATAGATCTGTCCGATGCTGCTTTTGAACGAGTCATCTTTCTCGTTACCAAAAAGAGTGCTGCCTCCAAACTTCTCACGTAAGGCTACAATAGCCTGCATCGCATTGTCGTAAGTCGCTTGAAACTTCTCCTCTTGGGTAGTTTCTTTCACACCTAACCGCTGATAATCGTAGTCATCAAGCGTGTCAAGAGCGTAGGTATAATCGACAACGATATCAAACAAAGCCTGGTTCTCATCGGTCTTCAACAAAGGTTGATTTTGGATAGTCCGTCCCAGCATTTGAACGAGTTGACGGAGTTCGGTAATTTGTCTTTTCCGGATACGCTCGTTTACCACATATCCTTTCAGCAAATACTCTTTCAGCACCCTATTTGCCCACCTACGGAACTGAACGCCACGTTGACTCTTTACACGATAGCCTACGGAGATGATAACATCCAAATTATAAATCGCCGTTGGCTTGTACTTTGAAAGAGTATTATGCAAAATTTGCATATTACTGTTTTTCTCCAATTCGCCTTCCTTGAATACATTGGCAATATGACGAGCAATTACCGATTGGTCCTTCTGAAACAGTTCAGCCATTTGAGCCTGCGTCAGCCACACAGTTTCACTTTCCAATCTGACATCAATCGAGGTTTGACCGTTATCGGTCTGATAAATAACAATTTGGTTTTCCATAATAAAGCTTTTTAATAGATAATATTTGAGATATTTCTATCGTTATGTAGCTTTTTTATGGAAATGTTACACTTTTTCAGTAAAAAAAAATTACCGCTCTTTCACCCTCAGTGTCTGAATAACCACGGAGGTAACAATGAGCGCAATGCCCAGCCAGAAAGACCAGTTGAGCTCTTGCAATTCATTAAAGATAATGGCGGCGAAAGCGATGCTGTAAACAGGCTCCAGGTTGTAAACAAGGTTTACCGTGAAAGCAGAAACCCGACGAAAAGCATGCAATTGCAAAAGGAAGGGCAAAACCGTAAAAATAGAGCCTAAGAGCAGCAGCCATACGACATCTTTCCCAGTTGGAATAATGGCCTCATCAGGCATCAGTTTCAAGAATAGAGGGATGCAAAGGGTCAGGAAAATGAATCCGCCTACAAGCTCATAGAGCAACATGGTAGCGCTATCCTCCCCTACCTTCTCAGCCGTCATGATATGCGTCAATGCAAAAACCGCGTAAGCCAAAGAGCAAAGCAGACCAAGGGCAATACCAAGCCTGTAGCGTACATCCAGACTGAAGATGAGCATGACGCCGACAATAGATATGAAACTAATCAAGAACTCCTTCCACGACGCCTCCTTACGGTTGAAAAACACATTCAAGAGGGCTGTAAAGAAACTGGTGGTGGCGATGCAGGCCACGCCCACTGAGACATTCGACGCTTGTATGCTGGCATAAAACGCCACCCAATGCGTGGCCAAGATACAGCCACAGCCAAAGATGCGGATCAACTGCCTCCACTTGGGAAGGTGCAACCTGCGCATGAAAAGCAGTGCCAAGGCCAGCGTAACGATGCTGACAATCATGCGATACCACACCAACGGCAACCCGCTCAGCGAGATCAAACGACCGAAGATGCCAGTCCATCCGGCCAGAAAAACAGCCAGATGCAGCAGAATCAAGGTATGGACTTTCTTTTCTTTGATGGCTCGACGAGTTTTATTATTTTTGCCAAAATTAAAAAGAAAAAACCAATCCCAATGAACATGTTTAATAAACCGACAATATTTTTCCTAGTGTTTATAATGGTTGCTTGCAATTCCAAGCCCTCCGCCGAATGGACTGAAGGCGAGACTGAAGCCAACGGTCAAGCCTTGCACACATTGGTGCTCCAAAATGTTCCCGAAGGTTCGCGCGTGTGGTTTCAGGAGCTCTTCGACGGCAAGACTACTGTGGAAGGTCCCGAGATTCACCATTTTCAAGGCACTTCATGGTATTTCGACATCCCAAACAAGAATCTGAATTCATTCAAAAACACCGTCACGCTGAAGTATTACGGCAGGTCCCTACCCCGTCGGCGCTGGGCTCCCGAAGCCTTCATCCTTCAGCAAAAAGGCAAGGCTGACAGGCCCATGAAGACCACTTACCATTTTTTGGAGCTTCCGCCCATGGAATCCACATTTGAGGTCAAACCTTGTGACGTTCAACCCGCCGACATCATCCCGCAAATCAAGCACATTCAATACGGCACAGGGCCAATGGAAGCCATGGAGACACATCCTGAAGGGTGGTACCGCATCACGATAGATGCCAATGGCAATCCCACCGTGGAATCCGATGATGAAGACGGTGCTTTCTATGCACAGGTCACGCTGGATAAACTACACAAGCCACTCCAGCCCATGATCATCGAGGATTGGCCAGACCACCCTTTTAGAGGTTTCATGCTTGATGTGGCACGCGATTTCCGGACCGTTGATGAAGTGTTTCAAATCCTTGATTTGATGGCCTCGTGGAAGATGAATGTGCTACATTTTCATCTAGCTGACGACGAGTCGTGGTGCCTCGAAATCAAAGGTCTTCCAGACCTCACCGAGTTTAGCGGAAGGCATGCTCTTCCCGATTGGGATCTTCAGGAAACCAAAGCGCTGAAACCCACCATCAATGGTGCCATCAGCAACGTTACTTTCTATACGTCTGAGGAATACCAACAAATCTTAAAATATGCCTGGGAGCGCCGCATCAGAGTGATCCCCGAGTTCGACACCCCAGGCCATTCAAGGGCTTCCATCAAGGCGATGCAAGCATTTGAACTGCGCACAGGCGATGCCAGTTACCGTCTTCAAGACCCCGCCGACACCTCACATTACTGGTCGGCACAGGATTTTACCGACAACGTATTGAGCGTTGATTTGCCCAGTGTTTACAAGTTCTACGGACTGGTTTTCGATGAAGTCATGCGACTCCATCAAGAAGCTGGGGTGCCGCTTCCCGCCATCCACATCGGAGGCGATGAAGTGCCAGCTGGTGCCTGGTCAGGAAAAGACCGTCACGAAATAAAGGAAGTTTTCACTAACGGCATGTTGGATCTTGCCGAAGCACGCGGCATCCGTCTGGCCGGCTGGGAAGACATCTGCCATGGATTGGAGCCCGAGACCGTGGAACGACTCAAACAATCCTTATACTACGTGGATGTATGGAACACCGATGGCATCGAAGGCTTTCCCGTTGTCCTCACCCCTGCCTCCTACACATATCTGGATTTGGCCTATAACAGCCATCCCGGCGAAATCGGCCTCCACTGGGCAGGCTATGTGGATGAGCAAAAGACTTTCTCC
>JAGCPG010000133.1 GCA_017645245.1 Bacteroidales bacterium | reverse complement strand
TACGACGAGATCGTGAAACTCGATATCGATGCCATCCGCCACAAGACGGTGGAGTTCCAAGAATACATTAAGAACAAGACTGCTACCGAGGTGGCAGAAATCGCGGCACTGAAGGCCAAGGTTGACGCCGATCCGGATATGGATCCTGACGAGAAGGAAAAGATCTATACCGAAGTCGACAAGATCGAAAAGCGTGAGCTGGAAAAGATTGAAGAGGCTCTGAACGAGATTCTGCCGCAGGCTTTCGCCGTGGTGAAGGCCGCTGCCAAATACTTCTGCGAGCATGAGACCGTAGAGGTGACCGCCACCGACCTTGACCGTGAGCTGGCTGCCAAATACGAGCACATCACCATCGAGGGTGACAAGGCTTACTTCAAGAACAGCTGGATGGCCGGCGGCAACATGGTCACTTGGGACATGGTGCACTACGACTGCCAGATCATCGGCGGTATCGTGCTACACCAAGGCAAAATCGCAGAGATGGCCACCGGTGAAGGTAAGACCCTTGTGGCAACCCTGCCTGTCTACTTGAACGCCTTGGCTGGCAAGGGTGTGCATGTGGTCACCGTCAACGACTACCTGGCCAAGCGTGACTCGGAGTGGATGGGTGCCATGTATGAGTTCCTCGGCCTCACCGTGGACTGCATCGACAAGCACGAACCCAACTCAGCAGCACGCCGTCGCGCCTATAACTGCGACATCACCTACGGTACCAACAACGAGTTCGGTTTCGACTACCTGCGTGACAACATGACAGGCAATCCCGACGAGCTGGTGCAGCGCAAACATCACTACGCCATCGTCGACGAGGTCGACTCCGTGTTGATCGACGATGCCCGTACCCCGTTGATCATCAGCGGTCCCACCCCGCGTGGCGACCTCCAGGAGTTCGACCAACTGAAGCCCGATGTGGTTCGTTTGTATGACAACCAAAAGCGCCTGGTCACCTCCATCTTGGCTGAAGCCAAGCAGATTCTGACGAATCCGGCCTCTACTGACGAGCAGAAGAGCCATGGAGCCGACCTCCTCTTCCGCGCCTACCGCGGTCTGCCTAAGAACAACGCCTTGATCAAGTTCCTCAGCGAGGAAGGTATGAAGACCCTCCTCCAAAAGACCGAGGGCTTCTACATGCAGAACCGTGGCGAGAACATGCATATCATCGACGATGAGCTTTATTTCGTCATCGACGAGAAGCTGAACACCGTCGACCTCACCGAAAAGGGTATCGATGCGCTGTGCACCGCTTACGGCAATCCCGACTTCTTCGTGATGCCTGACGTGGGCGCTGAGATCGCCGAGCTGGAACAACAGAACCTCTCTAACGACGAGAAGGTACTGCGCAAGGCTGAGCTGATGCGTAACTTCTCCGAGAAGTCGGAACGTCTGCATACCGTGCGCCAATTACTCAAAGCTTATACCCTGTTTGAGAAGGATAAGGACTATATCATCCAGGATAACAAGATCAAGATCGTGGATGAACAGACTGGCCGTGTGATGGAGGGCCGCCGTTGGAGCGATGGTTTGCACCAGGCCGTGGAAGCCAAGGAAAACGTCAAGGTGGAAGCTGCCACTCAGACCTACGCCACCATCACCCTTCAGAACTACTTCCGTATGTACCACAAGCTGGCTGGTATGACCGGTACCGCTGAGACTGAGGCGGGTGAGTTCTGGGACATCTACAAGTTGGATGTGGTGGTCATCCCGACCAACCGCCCGATTGCCCGTATCGACAACGAGGATATGATCTATAAGACCAAGCGCGAGAAGTACAATGCCGTCATCGAAGAAATCCAGCGACTGATTCAGGCTGGCCGTCCGGTGCTGGTAGGTACCACCTCGGTGGAGATTTCCGAGTTGCTGAGCCGCATGTTGACCCGCAAGGGCATCCAGCATAACGTGTTGAACGCCAAGTTGCACTTCAAGGAGGCCCAGATCGTCCGCGAGGCCGGTCAAGCGGGTACCGTCACCATCGCCACCAACATGGCAGGCCGTGGTACCGATATTAAGCTGGGGCCTGGCGTGAAAGAGGCCGGTGGTCTGGCCATCATCGGCACCGAGCGCCATGAGTCACGCCGTGTGGACCGTCAGCTGCGTGGTCGTTCAGGCCGTCAAGGAGACCCAGGTAGCTCCCAGTTCTACGTCTCGTTGGAGGACGACCTGATGCGTATGTTCGGCTCCGAGCGTATCGCTCCCCTCATGGACCGCATGGGTCTGAAGGAAGGTGAAGTCATCCAGCATCCGATGATCACCAAGCAGATCGAGAAGGCTCAGAAGAAGGTCGAAGAGAACCATTTCGGCGTGCGTAAGCACTTGCTCGAGTATGACGACGTGATGAACTCACAGCGTACCGTGATCTACAGCAAGCGTCACCACGCCCTTTTCGGTGAGCGCCTCTCCATCGATATCAACAACATGATGTACGACCTGGGCGAGAAGCTTTTGCTCGATGCCCGCGACGTCAAGGATTACGAAGGCCTGAAGATGAACCTGCTTTCCACTATGGGTATTGACGTGCCTTTCGATCAGGAAGAGTTTGAGCGCAGCAAGACCGATATCCTGGCGGAGAAGATCTTCGACGCCGCCTTGGAGCACTATCGTGAAAAGTCACGCATTATCGGTGAGAAGACCATGCCGGTGATCAAGAACGTGTTCGAGCGTGAGACCCACTTCGAGAACATCGCCATCCCGATCACTGACGGCCGCCATGCCATGAACGTCATCGTCAACCTCAAGAAAGCCGTAGAGAACGGCGCCCGCGAGGTGACCCTTTGCATCGAGAAGAGCATCACGCTTGGCTTGATCGATAACGCTTGGAAAGAGCATCTCCGCGAGCTCGACGACCTGAAGGAATCAGTTCAGAATGCCACATACGAGCAGAAAGACCCGTTGGTGATCTACAAGCTTGAGTCGTTCAACCTGTTCAGCGCCATGATCGAGAAGATCAACGAGGAGGTCATCTCCTTCCTGATGTGTGCCGATATCCCAGTGCAGGATGCCGACAACGTGAAGGAACACCGTGCCCGTGGTATCGACCGTTCCAAGATCAAGGAGCAGCGCAACGACTTGCTCTCGCAGGCGCACAGCAACACCCAGCAAAAGGAGATCACCCAGCCGATCCGTGTGGAGAAGAAGGTGGGCCGTAACGACCCGTGCCCTTGCGGATCAGGCAAGAAGTACAAGAACTGTCACGGAAGGTTGGAAGGCGGCGCCGAGTAATCCTGGAAAGGAAACACAACCCTGGAATATTGGCTTTGGTCAAGCTGGGGTAATTCGTACTCATAGTAATAGCCCTGTTGGTGCAGGTAATCCTGAAACACGTAGTAGTTGACAGGCTTCCTATGTGTGCGGAAGATTTCGTGGTTTTCGTCCAAATAATAAACAAATTGCTTGTCGAAGTTTTCGGGTAGGATGACAAGGGCGTTGTCATGCTCTTTGGCTTCCACGAGTTGTTTGACAATGGGTTTGATGTCAGCATGCCATCCGCTGAAGCGTTTGGTGGAGCTATCGGGTGAGCAGGAATTGACCATCAGGATGACGAACATGGCCGTCAGGGCAAGTTGGCCTGCCTTGCGTTTCGGGAAAAGGGCAATACAATAGGCGACCATGGCCAGGTAAAATGGCGGGAAAAGAAAATAAAAATAGCGGTCAAGAAGGAATCCCGTGAAGAATGAGAGGAAAAACGACACCATGAGTGGAACCAGCCAAAGTAGGGTGAGAATACTGGTGGTTCCGAAACGGTATTCCTTGTGTATCAATGCGATAACCCAATTGACAAGCATGGCCAACATGATGCCAATGGCCACCACCGTGGTGAGGGGGATGTTGCACATCCGCCACATGAAATCGTAAAGGTCCGCCAATCCCGTGGATTTCTCGATCCATGTGCCATTCATCCCTGAATCCAAAAATCGGGTGAAAAGCACGGGAAACATCGGGATGAAGAAGAGAATGAGCGCAATGGCGTGGATGAGATAGGGTTTCCAGATTTTTTGTCGTATCGGTCGTATGAGAAACACGATCAGGAACTCCATGACAATGACCCACACGGCAAGGTAATGACCGTACATGAGCATTAGGTTGACCAATGTCAACAAGATGAATTTGAAGGGTTTGGACTCCTTGATGCTGCTGAGGAAGAGCCATGCCGAGCAGGCGGTAAGGAAGCTGATGAGGCTGTACACCCGACATTCGTGCGACATGTAAATGGAAAAGGTGGAGCAGCAGTAGCACAACGATGCGGCGATGCCGGCGAAGCGATGAATGTGCTTTTCACCTATAAAATATATAGGGATGACGGTCAGCACGCTGAAGATGAGCGACAGGATC
Organism: Bacteroidales bacterium; assembly: GCA_017645245.1. GTDB lineage: Bacteria > Bacteroidota > Bacteroidia > Bacteroidales > F082 > Limimorpha. The sequence continues at coordinate 16,909 of JAGCPG010000133.1, read as the reverse complement.
CGGATGGCCACCTCGGAAATGCCGAAAACCTTGATCCAGCCATGCAGCAGGATCTCCCAAAGCGGTGGATTGTCGCCTTTGCAAAGGATCTTCACGATGTCGGGGATGGTCAGCTGGGACATGTAAAGAGAAAAAGCCTCGTCGCGTCCCAAATCGGTCTTGCCGATGAAGAGACAGCGGAGCGTTGTGGCTATGGCGAGCAGCAATAGGCACTCAAGCAGCGGGCGGTATTTATTTGAGACCCTTACATCCATAGACAAAGAAGTTCTTGACAGGTTTGCCACTGCGTTCAATGGGGATGATTCCGAGGGGTTCGATGGACTCGAACTTGTCGGAATAGAGTGCCACAGGATCTTTCATGAATCGGCTGTCGGACAAAAACCAGTAGCTCTCTCCTGACTTGAATCCACCTCTTTTTTCGTTGATCCATAGGTATTTGTGGATGTCATCTGGATCGCCAAGCCCCATGACTCTCATGCCCAAGGGACGCGCGACATAGTAGTCGAGGTTGGCCAATGGGAACCATTGGCTGGCCACGATGCCGTCCTCTTCATGCATCACCCCTTCATTGATCTTGACCTCGCGGAAGTCGGCGAATTTGGTCTCCAGCTGATGCCAACCGTACATGTCGAGCGTGAAGTCGTCCCGACCGAGTTTTTCATCTTCGGTGTGATGATCGAGGGGGATGATCCCAGTTTGGATCTCCACGATGCCGAAAATGACGGTGATGGCCAATACCGCCAAGGATGGGATAATGGCTTTTCTTGAAGGCAACCAACAGGCGATCAACAAGATGAGCGTGTTGAAGGCAGGAGCGTTCCAGTGGGGCAGGGTAGGTCTGGTCAGGGAGAAGAACCAAAACAGGAGAATCAAGGGCAATGCCGTGCAAAGCACCAGTCGTAACGTGGTTTTCTCCATGTCGACCTTCCTTCGGAAGGCTGCGATGACTGCAATGACGGCAAGAACGAAGTTGACAGGGTTGTTGTAGAAGAACTCGCCGCCCAATTCAGTGCCAAAATAGCTTAAGTTGATATGTCCGAACAGGCTCACGCGGTCGCTGTGGAAGTTGAAGCTGATGAAGTCGTGCTGGAGGTTCCAGATGAGGATGGGCAGGCAGCAGATGGCGGTGATCAGGATGGAGAGGTACAAGGAAGGCCGTTTCAGCTGTTTTCGGTCGAAAAGCAGGATGTACAAACCCATGCCCACCCAGAGGAATGCACCCGTGTATTTGGAGAGCACAGCCAATCCGGCAAAAAGGCCGAACAGCACCAGATGCAGGCTCTTGGGCTGTTCCGCCCTGAAATACCTAATGGCCATCCAGATCGCCAGCAGCCAGAACAGGTTCAACGGCGTATCGGGAAGGATAAAGACACCCGAGATGATAAAGGCATAGATGGAAGCGGTGAACAACAGGGCGGCATAGAGCCCGATCCGGGCATTTTTGATCTCCTTGCCGATGCGAAACATGATGTAGGTCTCAATCGTCATGAAGACTACGGATGCCAGTCGGATGAAGAACTCGCTGTCGAACAACAAGTTAAGGCTAAACAACTGGATCATATAGCCAACCATGGGAGGATGGTCGTAGTGGCTCCAGTCGGGATAGAGGGCGTAAGTCCAGTAATACACTTCGTCGTTGCCGAACTCGATGGTGGCGGCGATGATGCCTCTCACCACCGTGCTGATGACGAGGAGCCAAAACAGTATCCTGTTGATATTCCGATCGTTGTCCTGGATAGCCATTTAGTCTTCGGCGAATAGAGTGATGATGTTGAGGATCACCTGTGAGGCTTTCTCCATGCTTTCGAGCGGCACATACTCCAGCTTGCCGTGGAAGTTATGCCCGCCGGCGAAAATGTTGGGGCAGGGCAGTCCCATAAACGACAGGTTGGCGCCGTCGGTGCCGCCACGGATGGGCTGTACTTTGGGCTTCACGCCAGCCATCTCCATGGCTTTGATGGCCTTCTCAACGATGAAGAAATGGGGTTCCACCTCTTGGCGCATGTTGTAGTATTGGTGCTTCAACTCCAATTCCACTACGTTGCCGTATTTCTTGTTCAGGAACTCGGCGATGGAGGTCATCAGCGCTTTCTTCTCCTCGAACTTGGCGCGGTCGTGGTCGCGGATGATGTAGCTCATGGTGGTCTCCTCCACGGTGCCGTTGATGCCAGTCAGGTGGAAGAACCCTTCGTAGCCCTGGGTGAAACGCGGACGTTGTTCTACGGGCAGCATGGCATCGAGTTCCATGGCGATGAGCATGGAATTCACCATCTTGTCCTTGCCGTAGCCGGGATGGATGTTGCTGCCTTGGATGTGGATCTTGGCTCCTGCGGCGTTGAAGTTCTCATACTCCAGTTCGCCGATCTCGCCCCCATCCATGGTATAGGCGTAACGGGCACCGAATTTCTTGACGTCGAACTTGACCACGCCGCGACCGATCTCCTCGTCGGGGGTGAAACCGATCTTGATTTCGCCATGCTTGAACTCGGGATGTTCAATCATAAACTGGGCGGCATACATGATCTCAGCCACGCCGGCCTTGTCGTCGGCGCCCAGCAGCGTAGTGCCATCGGTGGTGATCATCGTCTGACCTTTGTATTGGCGCATTTCAGGGAATTCTGCCGTACGTAGCACGATGTTTTTCTCTTGGTTCAACACGATGTCCTCGCCGTCGTAGTTGGGGATGATCTGCGGATGGATGTCCCTACCCGAAGCGTCGGGTGCGGTATCCACGTGGGCGATGAACCCGATGGCGGGATTGTCCTTGTTGACGTTGGAAGGAATGGTGGCCATCACATAGCCGAATTCATCCAAGTCGGCTTCAATACCCATTTGCCTCAATTCGTCGCGAAGCATGCGCAACAAGTCGACTTCGCGCATGGCGCTGGGTTGGGTCTCTGAATTCTCGTCGGAGGTGGTCTCCACAGCGACGTATCTCAAGAATTTGTCAAGTAGTTTTTCCATGTCTTAAATGTTTAATGATTCTATATAATAATATGATAATTATTGACAAATATACAAGATAGAACAAAATGGTCAACGGCATGTTGATCTCTGCTGTAGCTTGATCGATGGGCGTTGGGGTGGTGTGCCGTGTGATAGGGTTAAGGTAGAAGTAGGTCATGTTGTGGACCATCAATTTCACCCTGACGTAACTGTCATTGGGCTGGATCACATACCAAGCCTGTTGGCAATGTTCCATGCGTTTCAGCACTTTGCCGTCCTGCCCGATGAACTCGGCAAGTTGGATGCTGGGTGCGTTGGTCTCGATGACCAGGGTGTCGCCGACCAGTTCGCAACGGGTGAGATGGTAAAGCTCTTGGTGCATGATCTCTCCCTTTTTCTCCAAAGTCTGATTATAATGGGGATGGAACTGAACCACATAGCAACAACCGTTTTCCAAGGCCTCATACACCTTCTCGGCTGACATGTCGTCGGTGTTAATCATGGTAAAAAATCTTCCTACTTCATTGACGTTCAGTACGTTGTGTGTGTCATCATCGCCAATGCCATATACACGGTGACCGGTGGACAAAGCAGCATCCCAATGCTCGAAAGCACAGCCGTATGGGTTGCCAACTTCCAATAGGCGGTAGCCGCTGAGGTAACGCATGTCGCTGACCTTATAGCCTTTGGTGAACGAGGCATGAGCGGGCACCGCAAAACGGGTGTGCTGCTGCAGGACGTTCAGCATGTGCTGTTTCATGTTGAGGTTTTGCATGAAGGGGAAGTCCATGCTGCACACTTCTTCGGCGCCAATGCAGAGCTGATGGGTCTTCTTGAAGAAACCGTAGCCGTGTTCGTAACTGGGAATGTAATCTGGACGGTCGCTGCCATGGTCGTTGATGCGCATGTAGTCGGAGATGCCGTAATGGTCGTAGCCCAAGATCCGATAAACGCTATCGATGTCAGTCTCTTTGCTCATCCTGCCGTTGGTGAGACCCATGTACTTGCGGGAATGGCAGTGGAAGTTGTATTGTTTCCAAGCATTGGAGTCCATCTGTTGGTAAGGATTGTGCAGGTATTCGCCATGGAAGGGCTGAGTCGGCTTGAACTGGTATTGGGGAACCATCAGGTAAATCACCAGCCAAAAGGCTATAGGTAGCACCGCCAAACAGGTCAGCGCGATAAGAAATATTCTTAATATGTTGTTTTTAATCCTTTTGTACATCGTTGGTTATGTAATACAAGCCTTTTTGATAGATGAAACTCAAGAAGGCTAAATAAGTTTTCATGTCATTCAACTCCTCGTCAAAGGACTGTTCCGATGGTTCCAGCAGGAAAAGGTCATCCATGCGGTAACATGCGGACTGGTCGTTCATCATGTCCCATGCAATCACCTTGCCATTCTGCATCCAGAGATGGAGGTCGTTGTAGGAATTCATTGTGGCGAAGGGCCGGTAGCTCTCGTCGAACAGGTTCCTGCCGATGCAGGGGAAGGCACCCTTGAAGCCGATCTCGGAAAGAAGGGTGGGAGCGAAATCCATCTGGGAGCAAACCTCGTCAAAAACCGTGTCGTGGCGGCTTCCGTTCAAAAGCAAAGCGGGAATGTGGAAAAGCCTGAATTGATGGTCGGCTTCGGAATACACCTCGCCGTGGTCGGCAATGCGAAGAATCAAAGTGTTGTCGTAGTCGGGCAGCGTTTTCATCTTGTCGATGAAGGTGCCGAAAGCATACTCGGAATAGTAGTATGATGCCTTTGATTCCTTGAATTCCGTCACTTCAGGATGGGCCTCGGAAAAATAAGGCGGGATGTCGAAAGGCAAATGGTTGCTCATGGTCAGGATCACGGTGAGATGGGGCTGCTGGGTCTCGGTGATCTTTTTGAACGCGAAGTCGAATAGGTCTTCGTCGCAGACGCCCCAGTCGTTTTTGAACCTCCAGGTCTCGAAATCATCAACGTCGTAAATATGCTGGAAATTGCCTTGGCAGAGGTAGTCGCTCATGTCGTCGTAATCCACGTCGCCGCCATGGATGAAAGAGGTCACATAGCCTTCCGGCCTCAGCGCATCGGCAAGGGTGAAGAAACTGTTGGTCTCCCTGCGGCGGATGAGTGAACTGCCGATGACCGAGGGGAAGCCTGACAGCACCGAGACGAGGCCATGCTGGGTGCGCGGTCCGTTGGAGAAACAATGGGTGAACAGCACGCCTTCCTTGCTGATGGAATCGAAATAGGGCGAATAGGATCGCTCGTCCTGCCCGATGACTCCCGTCAAAGTGGCACTGAAGCTCTCGCTGATGATAATCACGATGTTTTTGGGTGTCTCAACCTCGATCGGTTGGTTGAACTTGCGTAACGTGGGCACCCTCGAAGTCACTGTGGTCTCATTTTCGGAACGGATGAATTCAAGGTTGTGTTCCATGTTCGCCAACACCTCCTGCTCATCAAAGGGGAACAGGTCGCTGTGCGATTTGCTCATGACGCTGTATGATTTGGCCAGCGTGTAGGCACCATTACTTGCGGCTTGGTTCAGCATGACTTCGGTGGAGAAGGTGGTGAGCCTCCAAAACGGAGGACCGTAATACAGGAACGACAAAACGACAAAAGTCAGCACCACTGTGGGAATCGCCGTCCATTTTTCCCTGATTTTCGTGTCCCTGAAAAGACGTTCCACAAGCAGCCATGTCAGGATCAACATCACGAGGATGCCAAGGATGACCCAGAACAAGGGGAAACTGTTCCAAAGCATCTTGAAATTCTCCCCGAAGTTCTCGAAGAAATAACGTACAAGACTGTAACTCAGCCGAGTGTTGTAATACTTGAAGTAGAACAAATCCACCACGTTGATGACTGTCACGGAAATCAAGGCCAAGGTCAGGGTGACAGTCAGGGTCTTGTTACCGGCTTTTTCATTGATCAACGAGACCAACAATCCCAACAGGAAACAGGCGACGATGCAGCACGACATCACGCTTGAGTCGATGACCAAACCGATCCCCAAGGCTTTCAGGATGTCCAGAAACCCCAATCCCGCCTTGTGATGTACGCCAATGAAGACAATGCGCAAAACGGTCAGTATGGACATACTGATGCCATAGAAACATAGCAATCGTTTGTAAAGCTTGGTCTTCATCCGCTGCTTCGAAAATTAATGCAAATGTAATTCTTTCTTTTTGATTGCCAATTCACAAATAATGGTTATTTTTGCACGTTATTTAAAATAATTCTTAATTACAAGATAAAATGGAGTCAAATCCAAAGGAAAATATCATCGAGGAGGTCACCAACAAGGATTATGAGTTTGGCTTTGTGACCGATATCGAGACTGATTTTGTGCCGAAGGGCTTGAACGAGGATATCATTCGGTTGATCTCAAAAAAGAAAGAGGAACCCGAGTGGCTGCTGGAATTTCGCCTGAAGGCTTTCCGTCACTGGTTGACGCTGAAACAGCCCAACTGGGGTCATCTTGACCTGCCTGAGATCGATTATCAGGATATCATTTATTATGCAGCTCCCCGCAAACGTCAGGAGAAGCAAAGCTTGGACGAGGTGGATCCAGAGTTGTTGGCCACTTTCGACAAACTGGGCATCTCGCTCGATGAGCAGAAAAAGCTCTCTGGCGTGGCTGTGGATGCCGTAATGGACTCGACTTCGGTGAAGACTACGTTTCAGGAGACGCTGTCGAAACATGGCGTCATCTTCATGTCGTTCAGCGAGGCCGTCAAGCAGCATCCCGACTTGGTTCGCAAGTACTTGGGCAAGGTGGTGCCATATACCGACAACTTCTTTGCTGCCTTGAATTCCGCTGTGTTCAGTGACGGATCGTTCTGCTATATTCCGAAGGGCGTGCATTGTCCGCTGGAACTATCGACTTATTTCCGCATCAATGCTGCCAACACCGGCCAGTTTGAGCGTACCTTGATCGTCGCCGATGAAGGCGCATACGTGAGTTACATGGAAGGCTGCACCGCTCCGATGCGTGACGAAAACCAGCTTCATGCCGCCATTGTTGAGATCATCGCCGAGACTGACGCCGAGGTCAAGTACAGCACGGTTCAGAACTGGTATCCGGGCGACAAGGAAGGCCGTGGCGGTGTGTATAACCTCGTCACCAAGCGTGGTCTGTGTCGTGGCGATCGTTCAAAGATCTCGTGGACGCAGGTGGAGACGGGCTCGGCCATCACTTGGAAATACCCAGGCTGCGTGCTGATGGGCGACAACTCGGTCGGCGAGTTTTACTCCGTGGCCGTCACCAACAACTACCAGCAGGCTGACACAGGTACCAAGATGATCCATTTAGGCAAGAACACCCGCAGCACCATCATCTCGAAGGGTATCTCCGCTGGCCACAGCCAAAACAGCTATCGCGGCTTGGTGAAAGTGGCTCCAAAAGCAGTGAATTCGCGCAACTACTCACAGTGCGACTCCTTGCTGATGGGCGATAAATGCGGTGCCCATACTTGGCCTTACGTCCAGTGCGGCAATGAGTCGAGCATCCTCGAACATGAGGCCACCACCTCCAAGATCTCCGAGGATCAGCTGTTCTACTGCCAGCAACGCGGCATCCCAACTGAGAAGGCCATCGGCCTTATCGTCAACGGCTATGCCAAGGACGTGTTGAACCGTCTGCCGATGGAGTTTGCCGTCGAAGCACAGAAGTTGCTATCGATTACTTTAGAAGGAAGTGTAGGATAATTAAAATTGAAATATATGTTACTGAATATCAAAAATTTACATATCTCAGTCGGAGGCAAGGAAATCCTAAAAGGCCTCAACCTCGGCGTTAACGAAGGTGAAGTCCATGCCATCATGGGTCCCAACGGCACCGGAAAGAGTACTCTGGCTGCCGCCATCACGGGTCGCGAAGGCTATGAGATCACCGAAGGTGAGATCTGGTACAAAGGCAAGAATATCGTGGGCATGTCGCCTGAGGATCGCGCCAACGAAGGCATCTTCCTCAGTTTCCAGTATCCCGTGGAGATTCCCGGCGTGAGCATCCAGAATTTCATGCGCACCGCCGTCAACTCGAAGCGTGAGTATCAAGGACTTCCCGCTTTGTCGACCATTGACTTCATGAAGAAGATGAAGGAGAAACAAGCCATGGTCGAGATCACTGAGAAGTTACAGAACCGCTTTGTGAACGTGGGCTTTTCCGGTGGTGAGAAGAAGAAAAATGAGATCTTCCAGATGGCCATGTTGGAACCGAGTTTGGCTATCCTTGATGAGACCGACTCTGGTCTGGACATTGACGCTTTGCGCATCGTGGCCAACGGCGTCAACCAGCTTCACAACAAGGAGAACGCTTTCGTGGTGATCACCCACTACCAGAGGCTTCTCGATTACATCGTGCCTGACTTCGTGCATGTGATGTACGACGGACGCATCGTCAAGTCGGGCGGCAAGCACCTTGCCATCGAGCTGGAGGAGAAGGGTTACGAATGGATCAAGGAAATGAACCTGTAATGTCTACGACGATGGAACTTTTGGAAAACAATATCGTTGTCGAAAGCGGGCAGTACCGGCAGATCGTGTTGTCGGACGACACGGAGCATCTTCAAGCCAACGAGGAGCATTGCGACATCGTGGTGAAGGAGAACGCCTGTCTCGAGATGTACCGCCTCCAGAACCTCGACGATACCACTGACTTGAAGACCCACATTCACATTCATCAGGAACGCGACAGCCGGGTGCACTTCGTGGTCATCAGCTTCAACGCGGGCGACCTGCGCAACAATATCACGGTTGATGTGGACGGCGAGGGCTGTGAGACGTTGGTGTATGGCCTCTATCTGGTGGATAAGAAACAGCATGTGGAGAACTACCTGAAGATCAACCACAACGTGCCGCATTGCACGAGTGACACCCGTTTCAAGGGCATCATCGACGATGAGGCTTCGGCGGTGTTCAACGGCCATGTATATGTGGCTCCGGGTGCCCAAAAGACCGACGCCCAGCAAAACAACGCCAACATCATCCTAACCTCCACGGCCAAGATCGACACCAAGCCGTTCCTGGAAATCTATGCCGACGACGTGAAGTGCTCGCACGGCACCTCTACGGGTCAGCTTGACCAAGAAGCTATGTTTTACATGCGTCAGCGTGGCATCAGCAAGGCCAACGCCCGGATGCTGCTGATGTATGCCTTTGCCGCTGAGATCAGCAACCATATCAAGATCGACAGCCTGCGCGATACCATCGAGGATATGATCAAGCGCCGTTTGCGTGGCGAGCTCTCCAGTTGCGACCGTTGCGTGCTGCATTGCAAAAATCCCAGAAAATGATGGATATCAACGAAATAAGAAAGCAATTCCCTGTGCTCGACCAACAAGTCTATGGCAAGCCCTTGGTGTATCTCGACAATGCGGCGACCACCCAGAAACCGCTTTGCGTGATCGAACGTGAGCGTGAGTACTACCTGCATGAGAACTGCAACATCCATCGAGGGGTGCATTACCTCAGCCAGATGGCCACCGAGGCTTACGAACATGCCCGTCAAACCGTGGCACGATTCATCAACGCTCCTGAGGCGCATGAAATCGTCTTCACCCGTGGTACCACCGAGTCGCTGAACCTGTTAGCGACCTCCTTGGGGCATTTGCTATTTGACTCGGGAAATAATACCTCTCACCTTTCACCTCTCACCTCTCACCTCCCGAAGGTTTTGGTCACTGCCATGGAACACCATTCGAACCTCGTTCCTTGGCAGCAGATGGTGAAGTTTTATGGCGGCGAACTCCTTGTGGCCCCTATGGATGACAACGGAGTTCTCGACCTTCAGGCTTACGAGGACCTTTTGAAACAAGGACCTCAAATCGTGGCCATGGCCCATGTGTCGAACACCCTCGGCACGGTGAATCCCATCAAGGAAATGATCCACTTGGCTCACCAATACGGCGTTTTGGCTGTGGTGGACGGTGCCCAGTCAATGGCACATCTGCCGATTGATGTTCAGGATTTGGACTGCGATTTCTTCGTTTTTTCTGGTCATAAGATGTATGCTCCGATGGGCATCGGTGGCTTGTACGGCAAGACCGAGTGGCTCGAGAATATTCCGCCTTACCAGTTTGGCGGCGAGATGGTGGACACGGTGAGCTTTGAGAAGACCACCTTTAACAAGTTGCCCTTCAAGTTTGAGGCTGGCACCCCTAACGTAGGGGCCGCTTTGGGCTTAGAGACCGCTATCCAATTTCTAGAAAATCTAGACCGTTCGGCGGTGGAAGCACATGAAAACTTGTTGGTAAAGACCACCATGGAGAAGCTCTCTACCATTGAAGGCATGCGTTTCATCGGCCAGGCACCCGAGCGTAGTGGCTTGGTGAGTTTCATTATCGATGGCATCCATCCTTACGATCTTGGCACCATTATTGACAAGATGGGCGTGGCTGTCCGCACCGGTCACCATTGCGCCGAGCCCGTGATGACCCGTTTCGGTATTCCTGGCACCGTGCGCGCCTCGTTTGCAGTGTATAACACCCTCGAGGAGGTCGTAGTGTTGGTAAAAGCGGTTGAGAGGGCGGCCATGATGTTGAGATAAAAGATAAGAGATAAAAGATAAAACTTAATAATGACGATAAAAGAGATTCAAAACAATATCATCGAGGATTTCTCGATGTTTGACGATTGGATGGACCGTTACGCCATGCTGATTGAGATGGGGAAGGAGTGTCCCATCATTGACGAGCAATACCGTGACGAAAAGCATTTGATCAACGGCTGCCAGTCGCGGGTGTGGCTCCATGCGGAGCTCAAGGACGGCAAGGTCTATTTCACTGCCGACAGCGACGCCGTCATCACCAAGGGTATCATCAATTTATTAATAAAGGTCTTTTCGGGCCAAACTCCCGAGGACATCTTGGCTGCTGACCTCTCCTTTCTCGATGAAATCGGACTGAAAGAACACTTGAGTCCGACACGTTCCAACGGCTTGGTCTCGATGGTGAAGCAGATGATGCTTTACGCTGAGGCGTTCAAAAGCATTTCGTGATTATTGAAAAACCAACAAACTCCTTGCGGGTATCAAAAGTTTGTTGTATTTTTGCAGCATGAAAATACCAGTGGTACGTGCAGCTTTGCCTTAATTGCTGGTGGTTATAGCACTTCCACCATCTGCTGTTGTTTCATCGTAAGCCGTCAGAACCCAGTTTTTGTCGGCTATTTTTTTGCCCTTCTCCCGAAAATTCTTTCGGACGGTCACTATTTTGTTTCCAATTTGAAAGACGGCCTTATCTATGTTTTCGAAAGCTGTTTTTCCTGTTTCGATGATTTCTTTTATTTGGTAAGCGGCATCTTCCATGTTGACAAAACTCTTATCACTACCTAAGTGTTTAAGTAGAATGTGTTTCAATCCGCCGTTTTCGTTGCCCCAAACAAGATCGACATCACCGAATCCTTCTCGGTGAAACACGGCTAACAGATCGCCGTCCTCGTGATTGATTAGAAATTCAAAAGCCTCTTTGGCCTTTCCTTTGAATTGTCTGTAAATTGGACCAAAATTTCCAATTTCGACTAAGGCTTCTTTTGTGGTGGTTTTTTCTTTTTTCATCTGAAGTGAATCTATGTGAATATTCAAACATAGTTCACTTGTATCTCGTACTAAAAAGCTGCCTTAATATAGAAAATCCGTCGCGGAGTAATTGTAATCCCCGTCCAACCCTAATTCAGCCTTGGCCTCGTCGGAGAGCATGTTGATGTCCCACACGGGGTCGAAGGTCAGCTCCACGTCCACTTTTTTCACGCCCATGATGGCTTGAACACGTTCCTTAACCTCGGCGGGAAGCACCTCGGCCACGGGACAGTTAGGCGCTGTCACCGTCATCACGATCTTCACGTTGCCTTCCTCGTCCACATCGACACCATAAATCAGGTGCAGGGTCCAGATGTCGATCGGGATCTCCGGGTCGTAGATGGTCTTCAGCACGCTGATGACCGTTTCTTTCAGTTGGTTATTCTCTTCTTGCTTCATATCTTCTAAATACACCTCTAACCTCTCACCTCTCCAAAAGGTCTTTAGCCATTCCGAGGAACATTAATGCGACCGCATTGAAATCCATGTTGAGGTCTTTGCTCAAGCCGACTCTATCCTTGAAGATTGCCACGTTGTACCACTGCAGGCACTGGAAGGCACGGTGGAAGTAAAGGCGTTTCAGTTCGTCTTCAGTCGGCTTATGTCCCACGTAACACTCAAGCAGCGACAAGGCTTTGTCGAATCCGGCGTTGCCGTAGCAGGCGATGTCGTAGAAGGGGTCATTCATGCCGGCAAACTCCCAGTCGAGCACATAGAGCTTGTCACCGCTGATGACCAGATTAGTGGGCTGGTAGTCGCAATGGCAGGGCACCATTTTCACGCTCTTATAGGTCTTACGCACTTCTTCTAACTTGGCTCTTAAATCGAGGTACTCCTGCGGGTGGGTGAATCCGGTCTCGCGGCAGTAACGCTCGTCGTCGTCGAGGCGGCCGAAGGCGTTGTAGTCTTTGAACTTTAGGTCGCTGCCGTGGATCTTCTTCAGGGCTTTCACTGACATCTTGTTATAGGAAACCACATCGGTGGTGCTCATGATGGTGCCTTCCACGTATTCGGCCAGCTTTTCGCCGGAGAGGATCTCCACGTAGGTGGTCACGTTGTTGAGGCCCAGGCGATCCACTTCCTGGATGTTGTGCCATTCATCCACGCGATCCACGAACTTTTCGGCGAACTTGCCTGGGACGCGGTAGGTGTATTTCTTGCCCAGGGCTTCCACCACGTAGGTGTAGTTGCTCATGCCGCCTTCGAGGCGCATGACGATGCGGGCATCTTGTGTGTGCAGCAGTGCGTTGACTCTTGCAACGATATATTCTTCGACGTTCATAGCATGATGAGTTTAAAAAGTCCGCAAAGATAAACTAAAATGTGTATCCAAAAGAGAAATAAGCGCTGAATTTTTGGGTTAGGCTATCCCATTGTCCGGTTAGCGAGACGGGTCCCAACGCAGTATTGTACGAATACTTCAGACCTGCTCCATGAGAATATGTTGTGAAGAAAGAGTAGTTTTCCCACAAGATGTTGTACATGGCTGTAAGATAATGTTTTCTGTAGAAATTATATCTCAAGTCGCAACGTAAAACGCCCATGATAGGAGCTCCATCTTGTGCATAGTTGATGCCTATGAAAGGCAATTGGTGTTCGTAATGGCGTCCTGCCACCTCGCCTCCATAGATATTTCGTAGGTTATAGTATTTTTCGCTTCCCCAAAGGATTCTTCCGTAAACTTGGGGGATGATGGTGACTTTTCCGTCCCATGGGGTGATGTGGCTTTGGAAAGCCAAGCTGATACTCTGGCTGTTGTATTGGCTTGTGTCGATGTCGAACGACAATTCCCCTCTGATTTTGCCATAGATGCCATGTTTGGCGAAATAGGCGTCATCGAGGTTGTCATATTGGAATTCAAGGAAAGGGACGGCTTGCCTGTTATGCTCAAGGAAAGGGAGGAATTCGCTCTCTGCGTCAAGACCTAGTTTATCGTAGGTGGTTGTCAGAAGATAAGCACCACCTGACAACACCATGTTGAGCAGATGGAATTGTGAGACGGAGACCCCGAGTTTTTGCTGATAATAGTGGAAGTTGACGAAACTTATATAATTGTATCTGTCCTTGTAATGTTCATTCCTTAACTCGTAAAAGATGTTGAAGTTGGCCAGGGAATGGCGTGAGTAGGTGTATTTAGCGGAGATGCGTGGGTTGTAGCTAAGCTTGGCGGTTATGTTGAACTTATGGCCGCTGAAGGCTTTCTCGTTAAAGCCGACGTTGAGCAGCAAGGCAGCCCCCTCCTCAGTGTCGTAACGAACGCCCAAGCCCATCACATTTGGTTTGGCGGGTTTCATGTTGATGGTCAATGCATAGTTCTCCGAGAGCTTGTTGAGAGATCCTTTATGCAGGGAATCGATTTCAATGATGTTGTATGTGATGTCGTCGAAACAACCTGTGCCGCGGTAAATGTTGACAGCTTTCTCAATCTCCTTTTTCGAATATCTGTTGCCCGGTCGCAGTCCTCCTTTGCGAATCATCCAGCGGTCGTGGCTTGCATCAATGCCGTTGATGTTGATCTCGCTGATCATCACGGAGTCGTTCATCAGGTTGAGTGAACGGGGGGCATGGAGCTCTTTGCTGACTGGGTGGCCGGCAGCTTCGTCCATTAGATGTTTGACAGCCATCAACTGGTCATGGTATTCTTGGGCTTTCTTATAGCCTCGTATTACAAGGGTGTCTATAGCATCGGGTGTGAAGCTGAGCATCCCGTATCCTGAGATGTCGGGAATGATGTGAATGTCGCACAAAGCCCTGTTTTCCTTGCGTTTGGCGTTTGTGACGTTGGTGAGCAGACGGGCCATCACCCTGGGAAGCGATTGGAGCATCTCTGCGGTCCATGTTTTTTCCGAGGTCACCTCCACGCCGATGATGATGTCGGCACCCATCTCGTGAAGCACGTCGGCAGGGAAGTTGTTCACCAAGCCACCATCAACCAAGACCTTGTCGCCGATGACGATAGGAGAGAAAACGCCCGGGATAGCCATGCTGGCGCGCATGGCTTGGGGTACGACGCCCTCTCGCAGCACCACTTCTTCACCGGTGATGAGGTCAGTGGCAACGCAAGCGAAAGGGATGGGCATTTGGTCGAAGTCCATGCTTTCCAGGTAACCGATACACAGGTCGTTGAAAAGGTTGATGAGGGCGCTGTTGTTGACATAGGCGCTGGGAAGACTGTTGATGAAGGTGGCATCAGGGTTCTTTTTTTTGAGGCTTTCGAGACTAAAAGGGACATTGAGTGCCATGGTGCTGTTGCGCCAACGATTCTCAGCCGACATGGTGGAACGGTCGATTTTGTTGCCGATATATTCGTTCCACGGGATGTTGGAAATGAGTTGGGTCATCTCGTCTGGATCGTAGCCCATGGCGTAAAGACCGCCAATAATGGAACCCATGCTGGTGCCTGCCACATAGTCGACAGGAATCCCCAATTCTTCAATGTATTTCAACACACCGATATGAGAGGCACCTTTGGCACCTCCGCCTCCGAGCACCACGCCGACCTTGGGACGTGAGTTTTGGTAGTCGTTAGAAGGCTGTGCTATGGCATTTGACGCTAGCAAAAATAGGGTCAGAAAAAAGGATAAGTGTTTCATGGTAATGAAAAAAGATGGAGCAAATATACGGTATTATCTCCAAAATTCGTATTTTTGCCACGCAAAAAGAATCGGGGGTTTAGCTCATCTGGTAGAGCGTCAGGTTCGCAATCTGAAGGTGGCCGGTTCGAGTCCGGTAACCTCCACGGAATCAATAAATTAGAGATGTACTACGGTACGTCTCTTCTTTTATGTCGTCAAACCATGATTCTTTCGGCGGGCGGTGATCTTCTGATCGTATGGAAGGTGCTACGCTTCAAAAAGCGACCCGGATCGCAGGAGGTCTTGATTTATGACCATCCTACTCAGGCAGGTTCGGTGTTTTTTGAGAAGTAAGCACCCGATGCTTCCAAAGATCATTAATCCTTTTTTACAGCGTCAAAACCGTCTAGTTCCACACATCAGAGTTTAAAGGCGATGGGATCGAGGTGAGGATTAGGTGTTACGAGTGGGATTTTATCCTCGATTTTCGTCAATCTTCAGCGGTGTCCCCGGTGGGAACCAAGTGGCTCCGAGGATGATGGTCTCCTCTTTCTTGGGTTCCGTAAACTGTTGGCGCTTACTACGTTTGGCCGCTTTCTTTTCGTGTTGCTTGTCCTGTTTCTCCTTTTGGCCGCGGCTCAGGTGCTTTCGTTTCTTGACTTGCTTTTTCCTCTGTGCTTCCTCTTCTGCTTCCCTCTTGGCCTCGGCCCGACAGCGTTTCTCTTCCCTCTCTTTTTCAATTTGCTCGATTTCCTCCCAAAGGGGCTTGTAGGTGTTTTCCTCGCTGTAGATCGGCATGGTTCTGACGCTTCCGCATTGGTGGCAACGCTGTGGTACACTTAAAACGGTCATCTTATACTCTATGTTGTGCGACTTGAAGGTGTGGCCGCAGTTGGTACATTCGAATGTCTTTAGTCCTCGGTACATGATTGCTCTTGTTTTGAAATGTCAGTCGTTTTTTCGCTTGCCCCGCCATCGCTCAATGCCCAAATCACGAACCAAAAAACTGCGCTGACAACATAGATGACCCATGCCCACCACGGCGCATGAATGGCAAGGAGGATGAAGAATGAGACGAGATAATCGATGAAGAAAAATGGAGCCATAATGCATTGGTTTAATAACGAGTGCAAAACTATAGCACCGATATCAATGCGCAATGGAATGTAGTAAAAAATAATTGGCCTGAAATAGTTTTTTTTTCACTATCTATTTTGCATAATACAAAAAAGATAGTATCTTTGCATCGAAAACAGATAGTAAAACAATTGTTATGGAAAACCCGTTTGCCCTTGTTCCATATGTGTCTAAAGAGCTTTTCTGCGACCGTGAAGTAGAGACAAAAACCCTCCTGGAATACCTTTTAAATGGCTCGAATGTCACCCTTATTTCGCCACGTCGTTATGGAAAAACAGGGTTGATTTACCGTGTTTTTGATGAAATTTCACATCAAAAGATTAATGTCAATACTTGTTTGGTGGATATTTATGCCACCGAAACTTTGGAAGATTTCATCAAAGTGTTTTCCGAGGCGATCATTGCTGCGTTGGAAAAGAAAAAGGCGGTCAAGTCGTTTTTCCAGTTCCTCAGTGGCCTTCGCCCGATGTTGAGTTACAACACGTTGACAGGTAATCCCGAACTCACCATGACCTATCTCTCGGATCGCGACAAACAGCAAACCCTCGCCGCAATCTTCGATTTCATTGAGAAACAGGACAAAAAGACCATTGTCGCCATTGATGAGTTCCAACAAATCAGGAATTACGACATTAACATGGAAGCGCTGTTGCGTTCCCACATCCAACCGCTGAAGAATGTGCAGTTCATCTT
>JAGCPG010000023.1 GCA_017645245.1 Bacteroidales bacterium | reverse complement strand
GGCTTCAGTAGAAGAGCAAACTATAGCTGCTGCCGGCATTTTGAAAACGGGAAGTCAAGCCATCGTCACCTTTGAATTGGTCGAAGGGACACACTTCTCACCCATATTGCCGAGGCTGGAGCGCGCTTTCGACATTATATTTGGAATGTAATATGAAGGCAAGTTTTGCCCACAAGGGTGTCTCATACCGCTGTCAATTACAATGTTATTTGACGGCGAGTATAGAAGATTTTTCAATACCACGGACAAAAAAATTGAAAAAGTTACTAACGATGTTTTGTCGGTAAGAAGAAGTTTTCTATTTTTGCATTGCACTTCGCAAAAATGCAATAATCGCAAAAATACGAAACAGACAATGGAGATAAAACGCGACAAATACCTCAACCGCCTGGTCGCTCACCAAGGAAACCAGCGGGTCAAGATCATAACCGGAATACGCCGCTCCGGAAAGTCCTATTTGTTGTTCCGACTGTTCAAGCAACACCTTTTGGATGCCGGTGTAAAACCGACCCACATCATCGAGATCCAACTGGACGACCGCGTCAACAAGGAATTGAGGGACCCGGACAACTGCCTGGCTTACATCAGGAAGCGCGTGAAAGACGACAAGCCCTATTATCTGCTCATCGATGAGGTGCAGTTGATGACCGAATTTGAGGATGTACTGAATTCATGCCTTCACATCAGCAATCTCGACACCTATGTGACTGGGTCAAACTCCCGATTCCTGTCAACCGACATCATCACTGAATTCCGCGGCCGTGGGGACGAAATCTATCTGCGCCCCCTCAGTTTCAGCGAATTCGCAACCACTTGTCCGGCTCTCGACTTCGATGCGGCATGGCTCCAATACATCACATACGGGGGGCTGCCTTATTGCGCTCTGCTGCCGACCGCCGAAGAAAAAGCCGGTTATCTGACCCGTCTGTTCGAAGAAGTCTATGTCCGCGACATCATGGAACGCCGCAACATCCAGCATCCCAACCAGATGGAACAGCTGATGAACATCATTTCTTCAGGCATAGGCTCGCTGACAAACCCCAAAAAACTGGAAAACGCCTTCGTGAGCATGGGAGGAGAAAGGCTTTCGGACAGGACCATCAAGCAATATCTGGACCACCTCACCGACGCCTTCATCATTGAACGCGCCGACAGGTACGACATCAAAGGGAAGAAATACATCTCCACTCCCTCGAAGTACTATTTCACCGATACCGGGCTTCGCAACGCCCGCATCAATTTCCGCCAGCTGGAAGAAACCCATCTAATGGAAAATGTCATTTACAACGAGTTGTGCGGGAGAGGGTTTTCAGTCGATGTCGGAGTGGTCGAGGTCAACGAGAGACAATCTGACGGGAAATATGCGCGGAAGCAACTGGAGGTTGACTTCGTATGCAACAAGGCAGACGAACGCATCTACATCCAGTCGGCGTTCTCCCTCCCTACCCTTGAGAAAAGACGGCAAGAGGAAAGGCCCTTCGCATCCGTGGACGATTCCTTCCGCAAGGTAATCATCACAGCGGACAAGGTTATGAAACACCGCGACGAGCAAGGGGTACTAATCGTGGGTTTGCAAGAATTCCTGTTGAATCTAGAGTCAGCTTTCATTTAGACCACCAACATTCACATTCAAAAAAAACCTGGAAGAAAGAATGCCGGCCTGTAACGGGTCGGCATTCAACATAAACAGGCGACTGACTTTCACAAGGGAGCCGCCTAGCTGACTGATGAAGTCGCGATCAATTTCTTCGCTGACAATCATGTCCACCTCTGGGCGAAGGATGTATGTGGGCACATCCCAACCTGTAATCGGGTTATTAACTACCCACTCATAATAGTCGTCCTCACGCTGTGGCATCAATTCGATAAACTTCTTCATATCGAGAATCGGAGATACGAGCAAAGCCTGCTCCACTTTCTTGCTCTGGAATGCCAACAACGTAAACCATGAGCCGATACTGTTAGCACGAACTGAAACCGATTTCCAATTCTCATATAGATAATCTCGAACCTCATTCAGCAACGGCAGCACCTCCCAAGGCTTGCGCTCTACTGGTAGATCAATACCTTTTCGCTCTTTTCGCCAATGAGCAACGCCGACGTAGAACCGATATTTAATTCAACAACCTTCATGTCTCGTTATCCTGAAGGTACAACGGTCGCTTCCCCTGAGAATCGTATTCTCAATCCGAACATCGAAATGGCTGTCTGGTTCAAGCTGCGACAGAATATATAAAATGCTCTGTCGTGAGCACTCACATTGCTGCGGATGGTTTCTCAGCCCACATTTTACTTTAGGGCACGTACATTCCAAATAACTCAGTTCATATACCTTCCCTGGCTCAATCACCCTACCCGTATAGGACTTGTTGTTGTACCCTTCCGTATAGATTCTGTCAAAATCACCATTATACTTGGCATATATTTGCTTATGTATTTGGAGAACATGATCTTTTACACATTCGATGGCTTCTTCTCTATAGCATGCAATCATTTAATTCATATAGTGTTTATTGTCTTTTGTAGTTCATCGAGGAAGCGGGCGGCATGTCCGCCGTCCATCTGCACGTGGTGAAATTGGAAGGAGATGGGCAAGGTTATCTTCAGCCAGCTTTTGCGATATCGGCCCCACATCACCATCGGATTGCAGAACAGGTCGGTGTATTGGTTGACGATGCAGTCGAGTTCGGTGGCCGTCATCGCCGATGTGCCTATCACCATCGCATCATCTGTATATAAGATGTCGCACGAGTTGATGCCACCTTCTTTGTTGTTCACTATCACGTTGATGGCAAGGCGGTCGTACTTATACAGTTTCCCGCGATTTCCTGTTTCATATTGTTCTTTCATTGTTTATAATCGGCAAGCGTTTTGACCTCACAACCTTTGCTTTCGTAGTAGGCCAGCATTTCTGGCAGTTTCTTCAGGTCGTAGCTGGTGATGCAGTCGGAGAGGACATGCACCATGAAGCCTGCCTTGGTCATGTTGAAACACGTCGATTTCACACAGCCCGTAGCGTCTGCACCAGCCACGTAGAATTCATTGATGCCGTTCGCTGCAATGAAAGCAGAAAACGCCTCGCTTGTAAGGGCATTGCTCTTCGTCTTCACGAAGATATTGTCTGACACGACTCTCATCTCAGGCACCAGTTCCTCGCCCTTAGTGCCAGGCTTGAACGTTCGCGTAGCAGCGGTGATGTTGTTATGCTTGATGTAGACCACATGCATCCCCTCGGCCACAGCCCATTCTATGGCGGCATTGATATTGTCAATGATGTTCCGATAGTGCTTGGTGATGTCGTTCTGGATGTCGATGACGACAAGTGCTTTATTGTTCATTCTTTTCAATACGGTTTGTGGTCCAACGGTCGAGTGCAACCCCAACACTGGGCGAAGTCTTCAAAACTCTTGTTCACTTTCTTCATGAACAGCAGACTCACCATCTTGCGCAGCAGCCAGGGATATTGTTCCGGGCCGGTGAACCGTTTGGCTTCGGGGGTGTTGAAAGTGCCTTTCTGCGCATACACACGGCCCATCTTCAGGAAAGGGGTCACCATTTTGGCTCGCTCTTCACCTTCGACGGTGCGGATGCGGAAACTGCCGCCGCGAACCATCGTTCCGCCATAACTACATCCTAACTGCGCAGGCAATCCTTGCAGAAAATGCTCGCCCAAGCGGAATTCATTCCCCTCGTCCATGCCTCCATGAAGCAGGAAGGAGAGTTCGCCCGGGGTCTGACGCTCTTTTGGCAACGTCTCTATGAATTCCAACAGCAGGCCAGGAACACATTCCACATAGAGCGGAAGGGCGATAAGGGTGCGCGGGTGGGTGAGAAAAGCCTCACGCGCCGCATCCCATTCAGTTCGGCTGGAGATGTTGTGTAGTTCCCAAGTGGCACCAACCTCTTCCAGACCTTTGGCAAAAGAGTGGATGATTTTGTCCGTGTTGCTGAATTTCGCCGTGCGCGGACTGCCGTTAATGATCACCAAATGTTCGATTGGACCGGACATAACGGGAAGAGCTTCTTTATAGGCGCAGGCAGAACCCTGTGTTCCATCAAGGGCAATCGCGCCCAAAGAGTGACCGGCAATGTTGGCGGCTGTGCGCTTGCACCAATCCTCCATCATCTCCTGAGAGGCTTCGCCTTTGTAGAGAAGTCCGATGTTCAGCGGGTGGTAGCGCAACTCGTGCCGCATCCAGCCGTCGCGAAAGCCGATATACATGTTCAGCAAGGGCATGATGCGGTCCATCACCCGTTTGCCTTTGTAGTCCAAGAAGCCGAAATGCGTGTCGGAAACCAGCCAAAGATTGTCGGCCTTGACCAGTTTCTTCAGAATGTTCTCGTAATCGTCCTTGATGGCGCAGATGCCCGGCGTTTTGAGCCAGCACTGGTTGCAGCCCATGCAATGCGCGATTTTCATCTCCGAGGTGTCGATGATTTCCGCCTCTTGGTCTTTGATTAGCGTGCGAATCTGTTCGGATGCCGCTTCAAGTCCTATGGTGTTTAATACTATTGTCATACTCAATGTCCCTTATGTTGGCTGCAAAATTAGCGTATTATCCGTTCCGAAATGGAAACAAGATATGGACAAAAATATGGACATTAGGGCATTTCAGGCTGGACACATTAGTATTTTACCTACTTTTGCAGCGTACAATAACGGAACAATAGTTTTATAATGGCAAGACCAGTAAGCATTACAAAAGAAAAGATTCTTGCAGCCGCTTTGGATGTGGTGAGAAAAGGGGGCACCTCTGCCCTCACAGCAAGAAGCCTCTCGTCGGCATTAGGGTGCGGTGTCAATCCCATTTTCTCGGCATACAGCTCCATGGAGGGTGTTTTGGAAGCCGTACGAGCCCAAGCCCGCAACATGTTTAAGGAACGTGTTGGTGCAGGATTTGCCCTAAATCCTCCCTTCAAAGGTTTTGGAATGGCTCTTCTGTGGTTTGCTATGGACGAGCCTGAGCTTTTTAAATTAGTGATGGGCGGTGAGTCTTCGGTGACATCTTTCGAGGAGTACATCGACACTCACATAGGTTTCAAACAGGAGTCACTTGCAGCCATAGCCCAATCCTTCGATCTTCATGGCAAAGACGCCGAAATGCTTTATTATCAACTGCTTCTGGTCGGTCTTGGTCTGGCCCATACCTGCGTAGAAGGTCACGCTCCACTGAGCATTTTCCAAGCATCAGAAATCATTGGCAAGAATGTGCGGGCCTTTTTGATGGTCATCCGCGCCGGAGGTGATGAGCGCGAATCTTTCATGCCCAGCAAAGGTAACGGGCCAGAAGGCGACGTAAGTTCCTATCTCCTAATGCATACCCTTGCAAGCCAAAACCACTTGCTGCAAGAACTTCATGCCAATCCCCGATATATTCAGGACAGCGAATGGACAGAAATGGAACGTGTGTTCCGAAACAGTTTTTCCCTCACCCCAGAATCCCTCAGGGAGGAGCACCCCAATCTCACTCGGGGCGATGTCCGCATGTTCATCCTCTCCCGTCTCCAGTTTTCCGTGACCGAGCAAGCCCTCCTCTTGGGCATTTCGCCCGCTTCGGTTACCAAAGCCCGGCAACGACTTAAGAGCAAGATAGGAACGGGGGGCTGCTTTGCAGCAGTCCGTAATAGTAGATAGATTTTTCTAATACTTTTCTCCCTTGGAAATCTACAAAAGTCACCAAGGACATTTCGGATTGTACTCTTCGGCAGCGGCGAGACAAAGATTCTACGCCAAAACGTATCGGAAAACTTTGATTTTGGCGATTTATCGAATTTATTTTTGACCATTTTTAATAATTTTTAATTGTTTTGGCGATTTATCCAAATGAAATACATATCTTTGCCATCACAATCAAACAGTATCGTTATGGACAAGGATTTTATCGGAAGAGAGCAGGAAATAAAGCTATTGCTGGACATCAAGGATTCCGGGAAAGCTGAATTCGTTGCGGTTTACGGACGACGACGCGTAGGCAAAACCTATTTGATACAGCAGTTCTT
>JAGCPG010000132.1 GCA_017645245.1 Bacteroidales bacterium | reverse complement strand
GTGGTGCCGTCTTCCTTCTTCAGGTAACGGTTCGGGCAGAAGCCTTCCACGCCGTAAGGCAGGGAGACGACGACGCCCTTGTCAGCAGCGCTGATGATGGTGCCTTGGTGGACTGAGCCAACGGTGAACACAGTTTCGAACACTTCCCAAGGATTCTCTTCGAGTTGCTTGTGGCCGAGGCTCAAGCGGCGGTTTTCTTCGTCAACGTCGAGAACGACGACGTCAATGCTTTCGCCAACCTTGGTGAATTCAGCCGGGTGCTTGATCTTCTTGCTCCAGCTGAGGTCGCTGATGTGGATGAGACCATCGACACCCTCTTCGAGTTCGACGAAGATGCCGAAGTTGGTGAAGTTACGGACAGTAGCAGTGTGCTTTGAACCGACGGGGTAACGATCTCTGATGTTAGCCCATGGATCCGGGATCAGCTGCTTCATGCCCAGTGACATCTTGCGCTCTTCACGGTCGAGGGTGAGCACCTTGGCTTCGACTTCGTCGCCAACCTTCAGGAAGTCCTGAGCGGTGCGGAGGTGCTGCGACCATGACATTTCGGAGACGTGGATGAGGCCTTCAACGCCAGGAGCGATCTCAATGAACGCGCCGTAGTCAGCGATGACCACCACTTTACCCTTGACGATGTCGCCAACCTTGAGGTTAGGATCGAGAGCATCCCAAGGATGAGGAGTGAGTTGCTTCAGGCCGAGAGCGATACGCTTCTTGTTGTCGTCGAAGTCAAGGATGACAACCTTGATCTTTTCATCCAACTTGACGATCTCTTCGGGGTGGTTGATACGTCCCCAGCTGAGGTCGGTGATGTGGATGAGACCGTCAACGCCGCCGAGGTCGATGAACACGCCGTAGGAAGTGATGTTCTTCACGACGCCTTCAAGAACCTGACCCTTCTCGAGCTTGCTGATAATTTCAGCCTTCTGAGCCTCGAGTTCGTCTTCGATAAGAGCTTTGTGTGAGACAACCACGTTCTTGTATTCCTGGTTGATCTTCACAACTTTGAATTCCATCACGCTGTCAACAAACACGTCGTAGTCGCGGATCGGCTTGACGTCGATCTGTGAGCCGGGGAGGAATGCATCGATGCCAAACACATCGACGATCAAGCCACCCTTGGTACGGCTCTTGACGTAACCGTTGACGATCTCGCCGCTTTCGAAAGCTTCGTTGACGCGATCCCATGACTTGAGGATGCGAGCCTTCTTGTGTGACAGGACGAGTTGGCCGTTGGAGCCTTCCTGGCTCTCGACGTAGACCTCAACCTTGTCGCCCACTGCGAGGTTAGGATTGGTGCGGAATTCTGCGATCGGAATAACACCATCTGATTTGAAGCCGATGTTGACAACAACCTCACGGTCAGTCTTGGCAACCACGATACCTTCGATGACCTCATGGTCAGCGACTTGGTTCATAGTGGCGGCATACTGATCCTCGAGCTTAGCGCGTTCGTCAGCGCTGTAGTTGTCGAATTTCTTGTGCGAGGTGTTCCAGTCAAAGTTTTCGTCCGGAACAGGTTTCTGCTTGGGAGCCTCGTTGATGATGTTTTCGTTTTCTGCCATTTGTAGTTTTGTTTTTACTTGTACCCGTCAGGATGCCGGACTGTCCTTCCGAGGAGGTTATTACTATTTGTTACCGACTTGATCCTCTGACTTTTCAGTCATTCCGACCCGAAGTTCAAATCGGGCTGCAAAGGTACGAATAAAATTCGAAATATCAGGCGAATTGGATAGATTTATTTGTTTTTCCTCGCCTTGTGGCTTCCGGCGTTATCCACCTCAACGTCCTCAGGCAACTCCTCCAGCCGATCCCTAAGGCATGAAGGGTTCGCATACATCTTCTTCAGGACGTTCAAGGCGTTGACGAAATAGAAACCGTCGCAGAAGCGCTCATCCAGCACGATGTCAACCGGCATCACCTTCCCTACTACGATCTGTCCCTTTTCGACAACGGGCTCCAGGCTTTCCTTGCCCATGGAGAAGAAGATTCCTGTGGTGCCGAAGTCGTAGAGATGATGGAACACCGACGGCCCCTTGATGGACTTCAGGTTGGTGATGAAGGCGGAGGTGTGGAAAGGACTCAAATCAATGATGAATTTTGGCAACATGCCATGCTTGTCGAGCAGTTTGATCGTGCCAACCAACAGCTTGATCACGCAGTTGGGGGTGAACGTCAGCACACGGGCCAACTTGTCGGTGCCATTGTTCGCATCCAAATGGGCGTTCTCCAGCACCGCCTTGTCAATCTTCTCCTTGACTTCATAAATCGACTCATGGCCGGTGAATTCCAGCTTGATCAACGAGTCGCTGGCCGTGGCGCTCAGGCCTTTCTTGACCACGAATGAGATATTAATGCTGTTGCGCTTGAAGATTCGGCCATTGATGACAAACCGGTTCAACCTCGGGTAGGTCGCGATGATCCGAACGAGGCCGGCCATCATGATGTGCATGTATCTGAAACTGACGCCTTTTTCCTGTTCCTCCTTGATGAAGTCATCAATCGGTTCACAGCGGCAGTCGTAGTGGTTCATGTTTTGGGCGTCATAGCGGTGGTTCATGATGTGCGGTACGATCTTCTGGATGGGATCGATCCCTTTCAACCGCTTGCCGTCAGGTCTTAATCCGAACATAATTCCTAGCTCAATTTTGGCCGCAAAGTTAGGATTATTTCTTTTTCCTCCCGCTTTTTTTCAACGCTTCGGCAATGATCCACTGTAGCTGGCCGTTGACGGAGCGGAACTCGTCGGCCGCCCATTGCTCCACCGCCTCCATCGTCTCGGCATCCACACGGAGCAGGAAAGTCTTGTTATTGGCACTATTTTCCTTGTCTTTCGTCATAATCACCTCTCCAATGAAGCGCCCAATGTCTGAGCAAAAATGCCATCCTTGGCGATGTATTTGTCATAGATCCATATACCTAATATCGCCAAAGCCATCGTGATGAAACCCGCCAAACCCGGCATTCCATTCAAGAAGTCGTTGCCACCCAAGGTGAAATAGATGACCGTTCCCGCCAAGGCATTGATGGTGCCATGGATCACCGCAGCCACAATCATCGACTTGGTCTTCAAAACGAAGTACAACTCAATGATTCCCAAAAGGATACACATCACTACCATCAACAGGACACCCCATCGCGGTTCGTTCGGATAGTTGTGACCCATCAAAATCAAAGGGAAATGCCAGATGCCCCAAACAATGCCGATGAACAAGGCTGCTTTCCAGAACTTGACTTCACGCAAGGCACCGACAAGATAGTTGCGCCAACCGTATTCCTCGCCAAAGGCAAAGAGGGCATTGACGGTGATGCCTGCCAGCAAACCGCTGAAAACGACGGAAACCGCCATGAGCCATGCCGGAAGTTGTCCCATCTGCTCACGGACCAATTCCTGCTGGTCCTCAGGGATGTTGTATTGGTTGATGAGCTGCTCGGCACTGTATTTCAGCTCCACGCCCGGCATCAATCCATTGATGAGGATGCAGACGAAAACCATTAATACTGGCAGCAGCCAAGCCACCAACCAGGCCCAACTGAACTTGAAGTTGACCAGACCGGTATGGTTGAACTTCTCCTTGTCGATAGCTTGCAGTACCAAAGCCGTGGCCATTGGGAAAAACATATATACGGTCGAGAAGGCCATCAGCCCTGTGGGAGTATCCGCATCCATGCCAAAACCCCAATGGGCCACGGCAGCCATCGCCCAGCTGAACAAGCATACCGCAATTGAAAATCTTATCGCTTTTTTCATGGTTTCAATTGTTTGATTTGTTGATATAATGCCTCTGTTTCATCCTTGGTGGCACCGTTGAGGTAATACAGGTTGTCCGTAGTGCGAATCTCGATATACGGCGCATTCAAGAGGACAATCATGATGCACTTCTCCCCGTTTTTCAGGAGAAAATGACCTTTGTTGTACTTGTGCGTGCTTGACCCGTTGGTACGCTGCCTGATGGGAGGCAATTTTTCCAGCAGCTCAACCGAGACGATCTCTGAAGTTGGAATATCCCTTCCATACATACCCGAGATGCTGATCGTATTTTCGTTCACCTCGATTTTCGGGGCCTGATTGCTGAACGCAAAAACCGCAATCACAAAGACGGCTGTCAAGCCCATGCTGACCCACACCCATTTGGTAGGTCTCGAAAAGAATGGAGCAGCGCGTCCCGACTTATCGCGTCCGAAGCCGTTGTATTTCTTCATGGCGATAAACGTAGGAATGAGCGAGGCAAGGAGCAATCCTGTCATCAATAAGCCGCTATTGTCTTCATCCAGAATCTTTTTATAGGAAAGCACCGCCGACACAATGAGAAGTACTCCCGTGACAGCCCAAGTGATGAACAGGGACTTTTTCAGACCGACAATATCGACTAAGGCCTTGCGTTCAGGTGTCATACCACCGTAGGGATTGATCATGTTCGGGAAACGATAGCAAAGCCATCCCACCACGATCAAAACCAAACCCGATATTAATAATACACTATTCATTTTATTATCTTTCACCTTTCACCTCAATAAAGGCTTCCAGTATTAACAACAGGTTGTGCGGATTCGTCGGCGCAGAGCACCACCATCAGGTTGCTCACCATGGCAGCCTTGCGTTCCTCGTCAAGTTCGACGACGCCTTCAGCCTTCAGCTTATCCAAAGCCATTCTTACCATCGAAACGGCACCTTCCACGATCTTCTCACGGGCAGAGATGATGGCGGCAGCCTGTTGGCGACGCAGCATAACAGCGGCAATCTCAGGCGAATAGGCCAGATAGTTGATTCTTGCCTCAAGCACTTCCAGGCCCGACATGGTAAGGCGCTCGTTCAGCTTAGCCAACAACACATCGTTGATTTCCTTGCCACCCGAACGCAGCGTCAGCTCACCTGTTTCGGCTTCGTTCTCGTCGTAGGCATACATGCCTGCCACCTCACGCAAGGCTGCGTCGCTCTGCACCTGGATGAAGCTCTCGAAAGCCCTCATGCGGTTGGATACCGACACGGTGGCCGCATTGCCAGCCGAACCTCCCGCCATAGTCTGCGAGTCGATCTCAAACATGGCCTTGTAGGTGTCCTTCAGCTTCCAAACCAGAATCTGTCCGATCATGATGGGATTGCCGGTCTTGTCGTTCACCTTGATATTATCAGGGTTGAGGTTACGGGCGCGCAACGAGACCTTCTTGGAGGTCATCAGGAAGTTGACCCAGTGGAAGCCCGTCTTGGTGAAGGTGCCTTTGTATTTGCCGAAGAACAGCATCACCATGGCCTCGTTCGGTTCCAATTTGCGGAAGCCGATGGGCAGGATGCAGGCCAACAACATACCTATAACGAATAGGATAGGCGAAGCCAGCTGGCCGCTGACAAAAGCTACCAGACTCCAAATACTCAAGCCAATGATGACAAAGAGAATAAACAAAGCGACGAAACCATTCATCGCAAGACCCTTGAATTCAAATTCTTTTGTTTCCATAATGATATTATTTTGATATTGTTTTGACATTGCAAAAATACATCTTTTTTGAAACATGCAAGCTTTTTTTCATTTTTTTTGGATTTTTTTTATTTTTGCATGGAACAAAAGAAAGGAAAAACCATGAAAAAGATCTTATTTGGAGCCATCTTCCTAGTGATGATGGTCGGTTGCAAATCCCTCAAGGTAGTCGACCAAAACGCAGCCGTGAACGCAGGAGTCGCCGCCGCCCAAGCCTTGACCATCAGCGATTCCCAAATCAACCAATTGTGCAAGGAATACATGGCACAGACTGACAGCGAGAACACCGTGTTGCCGGCCAGCAACGACTACACCAAGCGGTTGAAGCGCATCATGTCGAAGTTCAACAACATCAGCAGCTTGAACGTCAATTATAAGGTGTATCAGTCAAAAACCGTCAATGCTTTCGCCTGTGGCGACGGCAGCATCCGCGTCTACAGCGGCTTGATGGACGTCATGGACGACGACGAGCTCTTCGCCGTCATCGGTCACGAGCTGGGACACCTGAAGAACAAGGACATCCGCGACGCTTACCGCACCGCTTATCTCATCGTGGCGGCACGTTACGGCATCGCCGCCTACAGCCAGACTGCAGGAGCCATCGCCACGGGATTCCTGGGCGACCTCGGCCAGCAGATTGCCAGCAACGCTTATTCACGTAAGCAAGAATATGAAGCCGACGAGGCCTCGTTCCAGTACTGCGTCTCCAACGGCGTCGATCCCTTCGCCATGTACAGGGCGCTGAACGTGCTCATCCGCCTCAACGGCAACAGCAGCACCCAAAGCTCGGTGGCCCAGATGTTCTCAACCCACCCTGACAGCAGCAAACGCGCCACACGCATCAAGGAGATGGCTGAAGCTGCAGGCTACAAAATGGGATCCGCTTCTTCTTCAAGTAGTTCAAACACCACTGGAGGCACAAGCACAGGAGGCTCAAATCCGACTGTCAAGCCGAAGACCAATACCGTTAAGCCGAAGCAATAAGGCTCTTTACAGTGGCGTATTGAACGGTAATTTTATAAAGACCGAGGAGTTTTTTCCTCGGTCTTTTATTTTTCATTAATTACAATTAATAAAATATTTTATCCAAAACCATTGACATATTCGTTATTAATAGTATCTTTGCAGCGTGATATAGATGAACCAAAACTAAAATTGTAGCATTATGGAAAAAGAAGATCCTATCAAAGAATCGCGGCGTTATGTTGACAACGCCCGTAAAGCCTTGAGAGACAACGGCAAACTCGATGTTGAGCAAAACCGATATGAAGATGACAAATACGTTAAAGCCGCTGGAAATTACCTTTGGGGTGGTGTTCTAATCGCTTTGGATGCCGTATTTCACGTAAAGAAGAACGAACACGATCGTGTTGACATCAAGGATTACCGAACCGCCGTTGGGAATCGAGATAGAAAACTCCTTGGCTTAGTCAATAACGGATACGAAATCATCCACCTCTTAATGGGTTATGACGGTACACTCAGCAAAACCTTATGTGATGAAGGTTTCCGACTCGCAAATGAAATCATTGACCGTTGTGGGACGATGACACAAATTCCTGTGCCAGCCGCTTGAACTTGGCGCCACGCTCCTCGAAGTTCTTGTATTGATCATAGCTGGAAGCCGCCGGCGAGAGCAAACAGACATCACCGGATTTTGAATGGCTTTTGAGGTAATCGAAAGCCTCTTCCATATTGCGGTAAGTGACCAAATGCGAGGCCACTCCTATAGCCTTCATCAACTGCATCATCCGCTCGCCAGCCTTGCCGGTGAAAAGCAGATGTGGCACGGGATCCTCCGCCATAAAGTCAACCAAGGGCGTGTAGTCGATGTCGCGATCGAAGCCGCCCAAAAGCAGGAAATCCACCCTACCCAGGGTCTGGCAAGCGGCAATGGCGGCCTGCGGGATGGTGGAGATGCTGTCGTTCACAAAGGTCACGCCACCGAAGGTGCCTACGGGCTCCAGGCGATGTTCCAAAGGCTTGAAAGTATATAAATAAGGTATCACCTCCCTATTGTCGATGCCGTAAGCGCCAATGGCACAAAGCGCCGCCTTCACGTTCAACAGATTGTGCGGGCCCAGCACCGGCAAGGCGTCTTCATCAATGTCGAATTCCATGTTGGAAAACACCACGTTGTTCACGCCCAGACCGATGGTTTCCAGCATCAGCGAATCATGCACCACGGCGAAGTCGTCATCACCCATAAAACGCAGCAGGTTGAACTTGGCGCTTTTATAGCGCTCAAAGGTCCCGAAATGGTCCAGATGCTCCTCAAACACATTGAGCAACACGCCCACCCTCGGGCTATTGTGCACATATTCCAGCTGATGCGCCGAAAGCTCATACACCACGATGCTCTCCGGCTTGATCCGCTCCATCACATCGAAGCATGGGATGCCGATATTACCCGTCAGGATGGCGTCACGACCTGATTCCTTCAGTAAATGGTAGATCAAGCTGGTGGTCGTGCTCTTGCCCTTGGTGCCGCTGATGCCAATGGTTTGGTTATGGAATTGGCTTAAAAACAAATCGGTCTGCGAGGTGATCTCCACACCCTGGGTATCAAAATCCTTCAACGAAATGCCAGGCGTCTTGATGACGATGTCGTAATCGAACATCGCATCGAGATAGGTTGTGCCAAAATATTGCACACCTTCCATCTCGTTCTTGTCGGCCACGGCCACCACGGCTTCAGGCAGGTATTTCTTGACGAAAGCCAGCGACGACTTTCCCTCGCGGCCAAAGCCGAGGATCAAGATGCGCTTGCCACGCAGCCGATTCAGGATGATGTCAAACATAGATGCGGTCTTTCAAAAGTTTTTCAAACTGAGGAGGGAGAAAATGTTCATGGTTAAAGCGACGAAGGATCATCTCCACCTTAGTTCTGTCACCTTCCATGGCCTCAACACAGGCCCGCACTTCCTCCACTGTGCCCACACATTCAAAGGGTTTCACCGCCGAGGTGCCGTTCAGCTCCTCAAAGATGGGCTTCAACTCCGGATCCGCCATCAAATCCTTGCCGAAGATCTCCGTCAGGCGTTCCCTCGGGATGAATGGCGACAGGATGATCCAAGTGAACAGGCACTTGGGGCACTTGCCGCACCATGAGTCGGTCTTGCTGCCGGCATTACAGCTCCTGAAGACCTCATGATAAGCCGTGCATCGGCTGAAAAACGAGGCGATCTGCATCTCGTTCAACGGCCTCAAGAAGCTGAAGTATTGGATTTCTCCATTCAGATGCAAAGCCACATAATCCCTGAAATCTCTTTCAAACTCAATGGATTTGCTGTATTGATGGTTGATATTGGTACCCGGCACGGTGCTCTCGTTGGCGCTCGACTCGTTCGACAGGGCGATGTACCTCGACCTTGTGCCGAAGCCTAGCAACAGCGAAACGTAGGCCAGTAGCGCCGAGAAAGGCGTATGCCCGTTGAGGTAGCCCTCCTTGTTGAGTTGTAGCATGGTCGGATCGAGCGTCCGGTTGACGACGGCCACATCGTCCATGGTGTAACCCGCAGCCTTCACACATTCCACCGTGGCGCCACGCGGGTTGACGATCAGCGGGATGACGGGCATCTCATCGCGAAGCATCTCCAAGGTCACCACGGAGTCCTTGCCGCCGCCCACAGGGATCATGGTGCGCTCGTCCAGTGGCAGATTCAAGCTTTTCATCTCCCGGTCAGTGCCCGACTCGATCCTCAGGAAATCCTTTTCCGAACAGTCGATGCCGTTCAGGTAGCGGAACTCGCCCAAGCCATTGTAGTAAAGGTGTCTCCACCATTTTTTCTGGCAGAGTTTCAGGTCAAACGGCTTCACCACCACGGTCTTGGGACAGGCGATCTTCCAATAGCTCACCAGCTCCACCATGCCGATTTGGAAAGCCAGCACCTCCAGATGCTCCATAGGGATGGAATCCCAATGGTAGAACGGCCGCGCAGGGATGGTCAAAGTGGGATGGAAATGATAGCACTCGTCCAGACTGAAATGGAAAGTCATGGACAGCACGCCATCTTGGAGCGTCACTTCCTGTTGGTAGAAAGTGAAGTTCTTGAACTCCTCACGGAGGTCATCAAACCGTTGCTGATTGTCGGAACGTTTCAATGTCATGGAAAATTTCCACAAAAATAAGAATTTTTCGTAAATTTGCGCTCCAAGAAAAAACTAATGGACCTCAAACAACGCTTTCAGATACGCAGCAACTCGTTGGAACCCAAGCGAGGCGACATCCTGCTGTCGGAGCCGACCATGGGCGACTTTTACTTCGGCCGGTCGGTGGTGCTCCTCGTCGATCACAGCGAGGTGGAAGGCTCGTTCGGCATCATCATGAACAAGTCGTTACATTTGAGGCTGAACGAGATCGCCGACGTGTTTGAGGATTTCGACGCACCCGTCTTCCTGGGCGGTCCCGTGGCCGAAAACCAGATCTTCTTCATGCACACCCTCGGCGACCTCCTCCCTGACACCTGCCAGATCATGGACGGGCTGTACTGGGGCGGCGACACCGACACGCTGAACACGCTGATCTCCACAGGCATCGCCAACAAAGACAACACCAGGTTTTTCTTGGGCTACTCGGGATGGGAATCCGGCCAACTCGTCGACGAGCTGGTCCGAAACTCATGGCTCGTCGGGAAAGCCAATGCGCATCAATTGCTCACCACCCCGCACCAACAGATGTGGAAGACCTTCGTGGGCCGCATGGGCAGGGAATACGAGATGTGGAGCCGTTTCCCGAAGAATCCAGAAGACAATTAATTCCCCGCCGGGAAGGCTTGATACAAGATATCGTGCAGCAAAGTGCGGATATTCTGCCGCGACAGGTTGTTTGGCTCCGAAGAAGGGCACACCCTATTCGAGAGGAAAATGATGATGAGATGGTTCTCGGGATCGTTCCAGAAGAAGGTGCCCGTGAACCCCGTGTGGCCATAGCTGGCCATCGAAGCCGACTTGGAAGCCGTTGAAGGTCCCTTCTTGCCGATGGGCAGCTTGTCGAAGCCCAAGCCGCGACGGTTGTTGTTGTCGGTAAACGGCGCCGTGGTGAAGTACTTGATGGTCTCCGGCTTCAGCAGTTGCTTGCCTTCAAACTTGCCTTCATCCATCAGCATCTGTGCGATGACGGCCAGGTCGTGCACATTGGCGAACAGTCCGGCGTGACCCGACACGCCACCCATCAAGGCGGCCATCTGGTCATGCACGTCGCCCCACAGCAACTGCTTGCGGAACAAGGTGTCGTTCTCAGTGGGGATGATGGTCTCGCGGGTGCGCCAATGCAACGGGCAGTAGCCGATGCTGGTCAGGTGCATGGGCTCGTAGAAGTTGGTTTGCAGATACTCCTCCAAGCTCATGTTGGTCAACTGTTTGACCAGCTCGGGAACAAAGTAGAAGCCCATGTCGCAATACACGTATTTTTTCTCCTTCATCGGGCTCTTCATGATCGAGTCGATGATCTGCTCCTTGTAGTCGTTCACCAGATAGAGGTTCTCGGCCACGCGGACCGTATGGGTCTCGTCGATATGGTCGATGAAATATTCTGGCTTCGGGCCATTGGCATCATACATCTTCTGATGGAAGGGAATCCATGATTTCATGCCCGACTGGTGGGTCAGGATGTCGATGATCTTGATGGCGCCTTTATCGGAAGTGTTGAGGTACGGGAAATAGTCGCCCATGGTCTTGTTGATGTCGAGCAGGGTGTCCTCGTAAAGCTTCATGATCGCCAAGGTGGAAGCGAAGATCTTGGTCAGCGAGGCGATGTCGTACACATCCTCGGGAGCCACTTTGGCGTTGCTGTCGTAGGTGAAGGTGCCGAAACACTTGTCATACACCACCTTGCCGTCTTTCATCGCCAGGACTTGGCAGCCCGGATAGGCCATCTGTTCGATGCCCAGCTTGGCCACGGAGTCCAACATCCGCTCATATTTGAGTTCGATGCTGCCTTTGGGCAAAGGAATCTGGTCGATGGAGAGCGAGCCGGGTCTCAGCACGGGTGCGGAAGCCGGCATCCCAGCAGGATATTGCAACACAATGCCCTCGCCGCATTTGAACTTCTCCGTGGAGACGGGAAGGGTGCCGCGGGCGCTCCGTTTGCCCGTCAAAACATCCGTCACCGCGTTGAGGGTGGCGTCGTTGTCCTGATAGCCCACCGTCAAGCCGACCACGCTGTTGTTGATGCGGAAAAGGTCCAAGGCGTATGGGCAGGCGAACAGGTTCAGGATCACGTCGTTCTGCGCCACCAAACGGTTGAAAAAGTCGACCGTGGCATCGGTGACACCGAAGTTCTTGGAGGCGTTGATGCTCGACTGCATGACGTTCACCATCACCAGATCGGCTTTCTCCAGCTCGGGCAGCCAAGCCTTGGCGTCGGCCGCATGGTCTTTGTTGACGCAATACGACTTCACCTTCACGCCTGCCGCTTTCAGTGAATCCGTCATGCGCTTGGCGTTCTCTTGGGTGCCGATGGTCACCATGGCGATCTCCTTGCCTGCCTTCAGCGGGATGACCTCGTCGACGTTTCTTAATAGGGTCACCGCCTCGTCATACAGCATCTGCCGCAAGTCGAGGTAATCCTGATGGTTCAGGTCGGCCATCAGGTTTTGGGTCGAGACTGGGGCATAATGGCTCAAACCCGCACGGTACTTATATTTCAGGATCTTTTTGCAGCTCTCCTCCACCCGGGCGGCAATCTCAGGATCACGCTCCGCACCTTCCTTGATCTGAGCGATGGCCTTAGGTACGTTGTGAGGCAGGATCAGCACGTCGTTGCCCGCCAGGAAAGCCACGTATGACACACTGTCGGCCGACACGGTCTGCGAAACGCCTTTCATGTCGAGGCCATCAGTGAAAATGATGCCTTCAAATCCCATCTCGTTCTTCAAGAGATCGGTCACCACGCCTTTCGAGAGCGACGACGAGGTGTTCGGCACCTTCTCGATGGCGGGGAAATAGAGGTGTCCCACCATGGCACCGTTGACGCCGCGCTCAATCAGATAGCGGAACGGCGCCAGCTCGATGTCCTTGACCTCCTCGAAGGAACGAGTCACCGTAGGCAGGGTCAAGTGTGAGTCGGTATCGGTGTTGCCATGTCCAGGAAAGTGTTTCATGCTGGTGATCAGGCCTTTGCTCTGCATACCCAAGGCGTATGCCGCCGCCTTCTCCCCCACGTTCTGCGGGTTCTCGCCGAAGCTGCGCACCCCGATGACGGGATTCTTGGCGTTGGAGTTGACGTCGGCAACAGGCGCGAAGTTCACGTGGACGCCCATGCGTTGGCATTGTTCAGCCACCTGCTGGCCCATCAGATAGATCAACTCGTTGTCGCCGACAGCTCCCAAGGTCATCTGATAAGGATATGCTACTGTATTCCTCACTCGCATCGCCAGTCCCCACTCGGCGTCGATGGCCACCATCAGCGGGGTCTGGGCAAGCGCCTGCCAGGCGTTGGTCTGCTCCACTTGTGCCATGGCATCGGCACGGAAAAAGCACACGGCACCGATGTTGTATTGTTGGATGTAGTCGCCCACAGCCGTCTCAAAGGGCTTGTCGGGTTGGTTGGCACGCATCATGATCAGCTGCCCCACACGCTGTTCCAGGGTCAAGCTGTTATACACCGAGTCCACCCAACGGGTTTCAGCGTCCTGAGCCGATACCTGCCCGACGGACAACATCAAAATTCCAATTCCAAACGAAAAAACTAACTGTTTCAGCTTCATATATATTAATTTGTTTTACTCTCACCTTTCACCTCTCACCTCTCAACTCCCTAAACCCTTCCCAATCATACGCCTCACCCACGACGTTTTTATTCTTGTCGATCAAAACGATAGTCGGAGTCATGTTGATGTCATATTCCAAAAACATCTGTCCGTCCCAGCCGCCGTCATCGAAGAAATGCCATCCCGGGAGCTTCAGCTTCTTCACCACTCGTTGTACGTCTTCCTCGGTCTCCGCCAAGGCAAAGGTCACCAGCTCAAAGTCGCGTTTCCGTTTGATCCAGCAACGCAGCTTCTTCAGAAAGGCATGGCACTCGTCGCAATCAGCTGACCAAAAGCAAATCAGGATGTGCTCCGCCTGCGATTCGAACAGATGATACGGCCGTCCGTCGATGGTCACCCCTTCAAAGTCATGGGCTTTCACGTCGCCATTGGTGAAATACTGCGCCGAGGCGGAGCTTACCGACAGCATCGCAAAGCAAAGGACAAACAACCGTATATATTTCATTTTCAATGAATTACATAGTTATACAAAGCATTGCCCACACCCGTCACGAGGTTGATCTCTTGATCGTTGTGCAGGCTGCCCACGGCAAACGGCGTCTCGCCCACCAGACCTGAATTCACGATCATGTTGCCCTTTCGGTCAATCAGGTAGATCTCACGGGCCTTCTCCGAAACGATGCCCAACAGCCGCTTGCTTCGGGTGATGTTGAAGAACACCGGCTTGGTGACGATATCCACGTCGAAATGGCAGCTGAACAGCTCTTTCCTGAACTTGTCGAACACATGCAGGTCCTTTTGGTCGAGATAGATGAAGTCGGGATCTTGGTCGCCGTTGAAGTCCTCATAGAGGAAGAAATGCGCGTCGGAATAGCTCCCGAAATCGGTGCGGTTCAAGGCCCCGTCGGCGGTCACATACAGCAGCTTGCCTTCCTTGTCGGAGGTCAGGAAGATGCCTTTTTTGCGGTTGGTGGCGTTGGCGTAGATATCAGCCTTGGGCGACTTCTGCATGTCCGACGACAGCGGGATGCGGATCCTGCCCTGACGGTCGAGGATGCGGACGCCGCCGCTGGCATCGGAGACGATCAGGTAATCCTTGTCATCGGCGTTGATATGCTGTATCGGCCGCATCACCAGGTCTTCCGAGCGATGATGGTTCCAGCCGTCCACCTCCTTGCCTTGGATGGTGTAGTTGTAGACCAGTCGGTCCGTGCCGCAAAGCAAGATGCGGTAGTCCTTGCGCCCCTCGTAGTCGAACACCGCCAAGCCGTTGGAAGCCTCGAACGGCAGCCTGACGGGATAGCCTTCAACGTTGTTGCCCTTGCGGTCGATCAACTGGAAGGTATGGGCTGTATTAAACAAGAACTGCAGCTGTCCGTTGTTGCGGGCGTCCACGGTGAACACCTCGCTCAGCGGCGCCTCGTCGAGTTGCCTTTCCCAAAGAATATTTCCCTCACTGTCAACGAGATACATCTTATTTTGGTTGTCAAAGACAATCACATTCTTGTTTTGGCTGGCATGATCCTCCACGATATAGGGCTTTCCCTTGATCGGCGCGTCGAGGTTGGCTTTCCAGCGGATGCTGTTCTCGCTCTTCACCTCGGCCACCCAACTGATGCAGGCGTTGGTATAGACCAAGTCCTTCGACGATGCCAGCTGCAAGGCCTCTTTCCGATCGTCGAAGACCGAGAACCAAGTGATGTTGGCCGACTCCAGCATCTTCTGCTGGAAGACGCGAAAGCCCTCGTTCAGGTCGAGCGTGCGACCCGAGCGGTAGCAGGCGATCACCTCCTGGATGACTTCCATGTTGGACGCCATCACCAAGTATTGGTCCACGATGGCATAGCAGCAGCGCGTCATCGATTGGAAGTCGTCGCCAAAAATATCGGGAATAAAACTGGTCTTTCCGAGGTCATACAACGTGTAGCCCTGGCAGGTCTGCGAAGCGTTGACACCTGTCTTCGAGGCCAGCCGTTCCATGAACTTGATCACCGCCGAGGGATCGTTCATCCTGCCCACAAACACCTCGCGTTTGCTCTTCCCGATCTTGTTGAACGACACCTCCGAGAGGTAGGCCAGCAGCTTGTTTTCCACGTCGGTGCCATATTTCTTGTTGAACGCCTTGACCTTTTCCTCGTCGCGGAACGACTCCCAGTACGAGGCGTAGTCCGACATGCCGTAGTGGTGCATGAAACGCGTGTCGGACGGCAGGATGTTCACCACCGAGTTCTTCACCGGTAGCTGGTATTTCAGCGGTCGCCAAGCCGATGCCGAGTCGGCGGCCAGGGCATAGCCGTTCATCACCAGGTTTTGGCCTTCGGGCAGCACGTCGAGCATGGCCCAGCCTGCCGGATGACGGTAATAAAGGTGTGCCTTCACGTTCTGTCCCAAAGTCTTCTGCAAGCGGGCAAAATCAGGATCGTCATAGATCTTTTCGGCCTTTTTGTCGGCACGAGGGAGTTTGTTAAGCAGCATAAACTCCATCTGATCGTCCACCGGCGCCTTCACGAGGGCCATCGGTTTCCCTTCGACCACCATTGCCTTGTCGACATGCGCGTTCAGCAGCGAGTCGAACAGCATGATCACAGCCGAGTCGGCCGATTCCACGATGATCTCTGCGTCGAGCGGCACCGCGTCAAGCATCGAGGCCTCTTTCCTGGAGCAGGAAAACAGGGCGACTAACAATATCAAGAGAAAGCATTTGCGCATAGCGCAAAAATATAACAAAAAAAGGGATTATCCCGAAGTTTTTTATCAACAATTTTGGCTGATCAGAAATCCAATCTCATCTGTATCGCCATATTAAAGCTCTTCCGATGCAATTCGGTGATGCCATACTCGGCGATCGCTTGCTTGTGCTCAGGCGTCGGATAGCCCTTGTTTTTCTTCCAATGATACTGCGGAAAGCGAAGGTCATACTCCTCCATCAAGCGGTCACGGGTAGTCTTGGCCAGGATGGAAGCCGCCGCAATGGACTGGTATTTGGCATCGCCGCCCACCACGCAAAGGTGCTTCAGATCTTGATATTTGTTGAAACGGTTGCCGTCGATCAACAAGAACTCAGGCCGAACCTGAAGCTGGTCGATGGCCCGATGCATGGCCAAAAACGAGGCGTTCAAAATATTGATTTCGTCGATCTCAGGCGCCGTCACGATGCCGATGCCGTAAGCCAAAGCCTCTTTCATGATCAGCTCCCGTAGCTGATAGCGTTTCTTCTCCGTCAGCTTCTTGGAATCGTCCAGCTCAGGCATGTCGAATCCTGGCTTCAGGATGACCGCACCGGCCACCACGGGACCCGCCAGACAGCCACGCCCGGCCTCATCGCAGCCCGCCTCGATCAACTCGGAATAATGCGTCAGGAGATTCATAATCAGAGGAATAAAGGAACGTAATGGAAGGCCAGCACAGCCAAGATCAACAGGATAAAGGTGACGTTCGACCATTTCAGGCGGTCGAGATAGGCCAGATCATACGAAAACAGGATGCTCACCGCAATGAAAAACACGCCCGATTGCATGGGATCGCCCTCCAAGAACAGCATCAGGACGCCAAAACCCAGTAAAATGATAGTCATGGTGATCTTGGTGCGCACCGCGATCGACTTCTCGAAACTATAGTTGTACGGCATGAGCCACGGGATGAACAAAGCCAGCAGCAAGAATCCCAACACCCCGATTTTCAGCCAGCTGAAGCCTTCAACGGAGAACCTCAATCCATTGAAGAAAACGCCGTAATAATGCCAGATCTGGAGCAGATCGCCTTTCAGGAAATGGATGGAGAAATAGATGAAATACGGAAACAGCAGGCCGAGGAAGGGAATCAGGTGCAACCTGAACGAACCTTTGTGGACGATGCTCAGGGCGATGACGCCCCACACCACTAGCAGCAGCGAGGGGAACCAGAACATCGTGGCCAGCGAGAGGTAAACGCCCGCATTGAGCAGGTACAGCTCAGGCCGTGGCGTCTGATAGATGGCAAACAGCGTGTGGATGAACATCAGCAGGAACAACGACGCCATCAGGAAGGGATAATAGGTGGTCTGCACTGGCAGCAGGTTCATCATCAGCAGAAAGACCACGGCACCCAGGGTAAACACCTTGCCGATGATCTGGTTGGAGGCCAGCATGGAATTGAAGAAAACAGCCTGGAAGGCCATCACCAGCATGGCGATGATCAGCATGAAAGGCGGCCAGAAGTCGAAGAGGTCTGCCAGGAGGTTGTAAAGCGGCGTCACGGGACTGCGCAAAGCCGGATCGACATTGCCCGTGATGAACGACGGGACCCACAAGGCGATGAGCAGCGACGCGATGGTCACGTATTGGACTAGATAACTATTTCGGAAGAATTTAATCAAGGGGGATAAAAGATAAGAGATAAGAGATAAAAGTTATTGGAGGAGGTCGAAACCGATGTCGTGACGGTGGTTCTCCCCTTCAAATTTGATCTTTTCCACATTGATATAAGCCTTTTCGCGAGCCTCAAGGATGCTGTCGCCGTGGGCAGTGACGGCAATGACGCGTCCACCGGCAGTAACCACTTGACCCTCGGCATTGAAGGCTGTGCCGGCATGGAAGGCCACACAGTCTTTCAAAAGATTCATTCCCGTCATCACCTTGCCTTTCTGATAAGCCTCGGGATAGCCGCCCGACACCAGCATCACCGTGACCGCCGTCTTGGCACTCTTGGCGTAATGCACCTTGTCCAGGCAGCCGTCAGCGCAGGCATAGAGCAGATCGGCGAAGTCGCCCTCGATGCGGGTCATCACGGCCTCGGTCTCGGGATCGCCCATGCGGACGTTGTATTCGATCACGTAAGGATCGCCGCCGCAGTTCATCAAGCCGAGGAAGATGAAGCCTTTGTAGTCGACGTGATCGGCTTTCAGGCCTTGCAACGTGGGCTTCACGATGCGGCCCTCCACCTTCTGCAGGAAGTCGGGCGTGCAGAACGGCACAGGCGAAACGGCACCCATGCCACCGGTGTTCAAGCCCGTGTCGCCATCGCCGATGCGCTTGTAGTCCTTGGCCTCGGGCAGCAACACGTAATGCTCGCTGTCGGTCAACACGAACACCGAGCACTCGATGCCTTTCAGGAATTCCTCGATGACCACGGTGGCCGAAGCGGAACCGAATTTGCCACCAAGCATGTTGTTCAGTTCAGTAACTGCCTCTTCCAAGGAATCCAGGATCAGCACGCCTTTGCCAGCGGCCAGACCGTCGGCCTTTAGCACGTATGGGGCTTTCAGCGATTTCAGGAATTCCACGCCTTGTTCCAAACTGTCTTTGTTGACCGTCAGGCAACGCGCCGTCGGGATGCCGTTGCGGGCCATAAACTCCTTGGCGAAAGCCTTGCTGCCTTCGAGCTGGGCGCCTTTGCTGTCGGGACCGATGATGCGGATCGTCCGAAGCTGTTCATCCTGCTTGAAGAAGTCGACGATGCCGTCCACCAAAGGCTGCTCGGGTCCCACCACCACCAAGGTGATGCCGTTGGCCAGGCAAAACTGCTTGATGCCTTCGAAGTCACTGACTTTGAGATTGACGTTGGTGCCAACCTCGGCGGTACCGGCATTGCCTGGAGCGATGAACACCTTGGCGCCTTCGCCCTGGGCCAGTTTCCATGCCAATGCATGTTCGCGGCCACCTGAGCCAAGCACCAATATGTTACGCACCACGGCCGTAATGTGTTGGCCTTGGGTTGCCTTCCAATCCACGGCATCTTTGGAGACCTCGCCGGGATACATGATGATTTGTTCCATTATATCGATTTCATTAAACTATTCCATATCACTTCCGCCGTCTGGTTCCACGAGAAAGCCTTGGCGCGCTCGCGGCCTTTCAGGATCAAGTCCTTGCGGACGTCCTCGTCCAACACCTTCGCCATGGCCTCGGCTATCGATTCCTCGCTGAAGGGATCCACCAGCAAGGCGGCATCTCCAGCCACCTCGGGCATGGAGGTCACGTTGGAGGTGATCACCGGCGTGTCACAGCGGAAGGCTTCCAGAATGGGGATGCCGAAGCCCTCAAAATACGACACATACACCGATGCCAACGCCGCTGCGGTCACCTTATGCAAGTCCTCGGCGCTCAGGCGACCGACAAACACCACGTCGTCCTTGCAACCCATGGCATCGTAAGCCTTCTGGATCGGCTCCGTCCACCAGCGCTTCTCCCCCACAATCACCAGCTTCACGTCGTTTCGGTTCTGCTGTTTGAACTTATCGAAAGCCGTAAACAAACGAGCCAGATTCTTGCGCGGATGCAGCGATCCCACAAACATGAAGTAGGGATGACCGAAACTGTAGTTGGCCCTGACAACCGATTGTTCCGCCTCCGAAAGTGGCTTGAAGATCTCGTTCACGCCGTTATACGCCACATCAATCTTCTGTGGATCAACATAATAGCAATCCACGATATCCTGTTTCGAGAACTCCGACACCGTCACGATGCGTTGGGCCTTGCGGGCAAACTTCGGGAAGAACTTTTTGTAATGCCAAAGGTGGATCTTGGGCATGTCGCCCGGAAAATGCTCGAAGTTCAGGTCGTGAAACTCCACCACCTGCGGCACTTTCGAGCGCAGGCTCAGATAGCCGTCGGGCGAGTAAAAAAGGTCGGCCTTGATCTTCCGCAACGCCCTAGGGATGGACAGCTCGAAGAACCAGATGAACAGGAAAGGATGCCGCGCCTGCGGAAACAGCACCACCGGCTTGATGTTGTCGGCAAAGAGAAACATCGTGTCGGGCTTGCGGTCGAAGATGAAGTAAAACTCCACCTCGGGATGGGCCAGCACGATGCGCTTCAGCGTCTCGTAGGCCACCCAGCCGATGCCCTCCAGCTTGCCTTTGAGCAACAACCGTGTGTTGACGGCGATCCTCATCGCTTAGTAACGATAGATGTCAGACTTGAAAGGTCCGTTGATCGGCACGCCGATGTAGTCGGCCTGCTTCTGCGTGAGCTTGGTGAGCTTCACGCCGATCTTCTCGAGGTGCAGACGGGCCACCTCCTCGTCGAGGTACTTGGGCAGGCAGTAGACGCCCACCTTGTATTCGTCGCGTTTCTCCCAGAGGTCCATCTGGGCCAGGGTCTGGTTGGTGAACGAGTTGCTCATCACGAAGCTGGCGTGACCCGTGGCGCAACCCAGGTTGACCAGACGGCCCGAAGCCAGCAGGAAGATGCAATGGCCGTCGTCAAACACGTATTTGTCGACCTGCGGCTTAATGTTGATCTTCTCTTTCAGATGCTCGGTCTTCTCGAGACGATCCACCTGGATCTCGTTGTCGAAGTGGCCGATGTTGCACACGATGGCCTGATCCTTCATCTTCAGGATATGTTCGAGGGTGATCACGTCGCAGTTACCCGTGGTGGTCACGAAAATGTTGCCTTCCTTGACGGCTTCTTCCATCGTGGTGACCTCGAAGCCTTCCATGGCGGCTTGCAGTGCGCAGATCGGGTCGATCTCGGTGACGAGCACGCGGGCGCCGTAGCTCTTCATGGAGTGTGAGCAGCCCTTGCCCACCTCACCGTAGCCGCACACCACAACGACCTTACCGGCAATCATCACGTCGGTGGCACGCTTGATGCCGTCGGCCAGCGACTCGCGGCAGCCGTAGAGGTTGTCGAACTTCGACTTGGTGACCGAGTCGTTCACGTTGATGGCAGGCACCAGCAACTCGCCGCGTTCCTGCATCTGGTAGAGGCGGTGGACACCCGTGGTGGTCTCTTCGGAGACACCTTTCCAGCCTTTCACCACGGTATGCCAGAAAGTGGGATTCTCCCTGTAAGTCGCCTTGATGACGCTCATCAGCGCCTTCTCTTCCTCGCTACCGCAAGGGGCATCCAATAGCTTAGGGTCGTTCTCGCAGGCATAGCCTTTATGTATCAACAAGGTAGCATCGCCGCCGTCGTCCACGATCAGGTCCGGACCTGTGCCGTCGGGGAAGGTGATGGCACGTTTGGTACACCACCAGTAGTCCTCGAGGGTCTCCCCTTTCCAGGCGAAGACTGAGGTTCCCGTCTCGGCGATGGCAGCCGCGGCGTGGTCTTGGGTGGAATAGATGTTACAGCTGCACCAGCGCACCTTGGCGCCCAGTTCGACCAGCGTCTCGATGAGGCAGGCCGTCTGGATGGTCATGTGGAGCGAGCCCATGATCTTGGCGCCTTTCAGCGGCTTGGTGTCGCCATATTTCTTACGGAGGGCCATCAGGCCCGGCATCTCGTGTTCGGAGACTTCAATCTCTTTTCTTCCCCAGTCGGCCAGCTTG
Organism: Bacteroidales bacterium; assembly: GCA_017645245.1. Taxonomy (GTDB): domain Bacteria; phylum Bacteroidota; class Bacteroidia; order Bacteroidales; family F082; genus Limimorpha. The sequence continues at coordinate 6,386 of JAGCPG010000132.1, read as the reverse complement.
ATGTCGGCCACCAGATACTGGAGGTTTTGATCCAACAGTTTATCGTTCATTTTCAAAAAAATTTACAGAATTTGACTTTGCAAAAATAGTCAAAAAATCGGATTCGCACCTCCAAAATCCAATAAAATTAATAAGGTAAGAAAAAATATCAAATAAAGAAATCCAATTAATACATAGTAATATTAATTATCTCTATCTTTGCATTTCAATTCCACCATACTTTTGAAAGCTCATACAGACATAGCATCCGCTTTCAGCTCTCCTTTCATCGAAAAGCGACTGAGCGAAATCAAAGGCCAGAAAAACAAGAACGCCTTTCTGGGTTCTATTTTGGCCGATCCAAATGCTGTCATCCTGAACGAGACAAACGGCCACAAAACAACCTTACTGCCCGGCAACAAAGGTCCAAAAACGAGCACTTGGGAACAAACGAAACAAATGGCCTTTGAACTGAACAACAATGGAATTGATGTCGTATTTCTCCCAGAACCACCTTACGACATCAGCGCCGACTCCCTAATTAAGATAGGAAACGTCTTTAGGATCGCCGATTTCAAATATTGTATCACGTCAAAATCAAACACGCTCGCCAAAGACTTGAAACACGGCTTCGAACAAGCCAAGACTATTGTCCTCAAGCTGACGAAAACGGATGTTGGAATGCTTTCCAAAGCTCTTGACTATTTATTAAGGAACGAAATCCTCTACGGTGACATAGTTTTAATAAATAAATACGGCAAAACGACGACAATTACCCGCAGGGACATCAAGAACAAAAGCTACATAAAAAAGTTAAAAGGGTTCCTTTAGCGGAACCCCTTTATTCTGGCGCATCACATGGCATCTCAACCACGACACTTGGGACACTGCGGCATATTGCCCCTCTACTCTGGATTAAGTCCCCTGGTGGTCATTTTGTAGACCGCTGCAAAAATACAAACATTTTTCCTTTCCCGCAAGCCTTTTTCGAAAAAAAATAGAAAAATTAATCCGTACGCCCGTAACCAAAATTTTTCAAAAATAAACATTTATAAAATATTCTAAACTTTATTTTAAAATCTATTTTTTACACATAATAATATTGATTACTTCTATTTTTAAATAAAATTTTTTAAATAAACCACCTTCTTCATCGAAGAAATCCCACCTAATTGTTGGATGAAAAACCTCCCTGGCCTAAAAAACTGAATTTTAAGTTATCAACAGGCTATCAACACCTCCTGTTCATAACTTTCTTTATAATTTAGTTCGCGCATACACTATTTCTTCGTATTTTTGGCAGTTCAAAAGACCTAAACAAGCAAAACTACCTAAATTCAAAACCCTAAAAACCACCAAATTATCAGAAAAATCGCTAATCTAAACCATTAAAACAACACCTCTCGAAACTATGATGGGCCTCAACCAGGAACGCTATATCAACCCTTACACCGACTTCGGCTTCAAAAAGCTCTTCGGTACCGCGATGAACAAGGAATTGCTCATTAGCTTCCTCAACGCCCTGCTCGAAGGCAAGGAGAAACCCATCACAGATATTCACTACCTCAACACGGAACATCTAGGCGAGTACGCCGGCAACCGCAATTCCATCTTCGACGTGTATTGCCAAACCACCGACGGCACCCACTTCATCGTTGAGATGCAAAAGGCTGAACAGTACTTCTTCAAGGATCGAACCGTCTATTACGCCGCCGCCGTCATCCGGGACCAAGCGCCGAAAGGCGAGTGGAACTACCAACTTCAGGACGTTTACACCGTTAGCCTGCTGAACTTCACCTTCCCTGAATTCCCCGACGACAGCTACCGCCACGAGGTGGTGCTGATGGACAAGGAGCTCAAGCAGGTGTTCTACGACAAGCTGACCTTCATCTACCTGGAGATGCCCAAGTTCAACAAGACGGAGAACGAGCTGGGCAACCTTTTCGAGAAATGGATGTTCGTGTTGAAGAACCTTTACAGGCTGCTGGATCGCCCCGTGGCCTTGCAGGAAAAGGTGTTCAACAGGCTCTTTGAGGCCGCTGAGATCGCCCTCTTCACCCCCGATGAGCGTTGGGCATACGAGGAAAGCGTTAAGAACCTCCGCGACCTGAAGAACACCATGGACACTTCTTTTGTAAAAGGCCTAGCCGAGGGCAAAGCCGAAGGCAAAGCCGAAGAAAAACTGGCCAACGCCAAGAAAATGATGGAACTGGGCGCAAGCACCGATTTCATCATGCAAGTTACAGGATTCACCAAAGAAGAAATCATTAATCTTAATTCAATCCCAAATAATTCCATTAACTAACTAATTTTATTAACCTAAATCTTAAACGTTATGTTTAAAAAATCATTACTCCTTATGCTGCTAATGGCGCTATTGGCACCATGGGCAGCAAACGCCCAAGTTCAGATTGGAAGCGGAACTACTACGAACTCGTACTTGCCGAGTTATTCGTACTACAACTACTCCCTTTCCCAACAGATCTACACCGCAGAGGAAATTTCAGCCTCTGGCGAAATTACCAGCGTCGCCTTCTTCAATGGCGGTACTGCAAAAGACAGACAGTTCGACATCTACATGGCGCACACTGAAAAGAGCGCTTTCGAAAGCACATCCGACTGGATTGAACTCACAGAGCGTGACATGGTCTATAATGGCCAAGCAGCTGTGACCATTGCCGCTAATGAATGGACCACTTTCACCTTTGATACTCCGTTTGCCTATAACGGCACGGACAATCTGGTTCTCTGTGTAATCGACAGATCCGGGTCTTGGTCAAGCGGCATGAGCTGCCGTGTTTTCAGCGCTGACAACCAGGCCATGTTTGTCTATAACGACAGCTATAGTGCATTGAATCCTGATGGTACAAACGGCGAAAATGCTGTTACGGGTACAATCGCTGCCGTCAAGAACCAAATCATTCTCGGTGGCATCCAACAGGCCTATCCGACTCCTACCGATTTGACAGTCTCTGGCATAACCGCCACTTCTGCTACTCTTAATTGGACTGAAAACGGCACGGCTACCTCTTGGGAGGTCGCTTACAAAGCAGCAAGCGATGAGGACTTCACCACCGTCACGACCAGCACCAAGCCTTACACGATTGAAGGTCTCACTCCGCAGACTGCCTACAACGCCAAGGTTCGTGCCTACTACAGTACAACAACGCAAAGTGGATGGGCCGAGACAAGCTTCACCACCAATGAACTTTGCCCCGATGGCATGGTCTGCATCGGCTCAGGCACAGCCACCAACATCTACCTTCCCACCTATACCTACTATAATTATTCACTGACACAACAAATCTACACCGCTGAAGAAATTGGTGCCTCCGGATACATCCTGAGCGTTGACTTCCACTGCAGTGCTGAACAGACCCGTACTTTGGACATCTACATGGTCAGCACAGAGAAGAGCATCTTTGAGAGCACTACCGACTGGATTCCTGTCACTGCTGCCGACATGGTATTCAGCGGCAGCGTGACCTTCGCAGCCGGCGACTGGACCACCATCGAATTTGACAATCCATTTGTGTATGACGGCACTAGCAATGTCGCTCTCATCGTTGACGACAACACGGGCAGCTATGTGTCTTCACCGAGCTTCTATGTTTTCGATGCCACGAGCCAAGCCATCCGCGTTTACAGCGACGGCACCAACTACGACCCCGAGAATCCTTCGAGCTATAACGGCACCATCATGAATGTGAAGAACCGCATCCGCCTCGAAATTGGCGTGCCTCCTACCTGCCCGAAGCCGAAGAGCCTGGCTGCCTCAAATGTGACCAACCACACGGCCACCCTCAACTGGACTGCCGGCGGCGAAGAGACTCAATGGACAGTTCAATATGGCCAACGCGAAGACTTTACCGATGCCACTTCCGTGGATGTCACCGCCACCACCAAAGAGCTTACCGGATTGGCTGCCGAGACCGTTTACTACGCTCGCGTGAAAGCTAACTGCGGCGAAGGCGACGAAAGCGTTTGGACCGATGCCGTTTCCTTCGAAACAGAAATTGCATGTCCTGCTCCCACCAATTTAACTGTCAGCGATGTTGAGCCTTTCGCTGCCACCGTTAGCTGGAATGGCTCTGCCGAAAACTACAACCTGCGCTACAGAGTACCTTCAGGCTTCAACTATGGTTTCGAGACCGCCGAGGCTTTCGTCGTTGACGAGTTCCCACCCTGCACCACCTACGACGGTGACGGACTTTCAACATACGGTATCTCTGATTACAGTATGCCTAATGCGAACTATGTTGGCTCTGTCATTGCTTTCTCTGACAACGACCAGTGGGCTGCCCATAGCGGCAATACCATGGGCGCCTTCATGGATGCTATCCCCAGCGACGATGTGACAGCCAACGACGACTATTTCATCACTCCCGCACTCACCATTGCAAGAGAAGACCATTTCATCTTCTGGGCAAGATCAGTCACCGCCAACTATGGCTTGGAACGCATGAAAGTCGGCATCTATGGCGGCAACGGCACCATCAGCACCTACTTCGCAGGAGATGCTGACACATACGTTGAAGTGCCCGTCGAGTGGACGAAATACGACTTTGACTTGTCAGACTACGCCGATCAAACCATCCAGTTGGCCATCAACTGCGTGTCGGCCGACGCTTTCGCACTCCTCTTCGACGACCTCTTCGTAGGCAATCCTAACGACGACACTTGGGATGTGACCCTCAATAACGTCACCTCTCCGTACAACCTCACTGGATTGAGCGACGAAACGACGTATGAACTTCAAGTGCAGGCCGCTTGCGGTGGTGCAGACGGCGTGAGCGAATGGGTTGGCACAACATTCATGACGCCTTCCAACTGCTCTACTCCCACCAATTTGGCTGCCAACAACATCACACCTAATGCCGCCACACTGAGCTGGGAAGGCTTCCACGACACTTACAACGTCCAGTACAGAACGGCCGAGCATAGAATGACGTACTACTTCAACGACTTCAACACTGATCAGACGGGATGGACGTATAACAATGCAATTTACGGCCTCACCGACCCGATTTATAACGTTGATGGTTCCAGCAACTACTTCCTCTCAATGGGTTGGAACTCAACATCAGAAGAGACCATCATTTCGTGCGAACTGCCTGCTTACGAAAGAGGTGCTCGCGTTGAATTCTACTATTTCGGTTACACGACTGCTAACACCTTCCAGGTAGGTTTCTCCACCACCACCAACGATGCGGATGCCTTCACTTGGAGCGATCCTATTGATGCCCCGTTGAGAACCTATACTTTATATAATGAAGAGCTTGCCGAGGGCGTCAAGTACGTTGCTTGGAAAGCCACTGCTTCTGCACAAGCTGCCTGTGTCTTCATCGACGACTTCGGTATTTTCGGCGAAACCATCCCGGCAGGTGCTTGGCAAACTGAAAATGGTGTGACTACCCCTTATGAACTCCGTAGTCTTGCAGGCAACACCAAATACGAATGGCAAGTGCAAGGCATCAACGCTGGCTGCGATGGCGGTGTCACTCCTTGGAGCCAAATGGCCACCTTCACCACTCCCGACGCTTGCCAGGTTCCTGTAATCAATGAAGTCACCAACATCGAGGCCACCACTGCCACCGTCAACTGGACGGGCGTTCAAGATTCCTACAATGTGAGATATGGCGCATTCGAACTCTTCTCCTTGGTGAACTTTGACGACCAAGTGATTCCCGCTGATTGGACCAACGATGAAACCTATCCTTGGGCCTTGACGGATGCCCTTACCAACGCAGGCTATTGCTTAAGAAGCACCAACCAAGGAATATCCAGTTCCTCAGCCTCCATTTCATTCACGGCAACCTACGAATCCGCTGGCGTCATCTCCTTTGATGCCATGTTCATGGGCGAAGGCACCTCTACTGCTTGGGACAAGTGCATCTTCAGCATCGACGGTACGCAGAAGTTCGAATACGGTGCAATCGGTCAAGAATGGTACAACATGGCTTACTCTTTCACCGCTGGCGAACACACCTTCACTTGGACCTACTCCAAGGACTCCTCGGTGAATCCCGATGGCGACTTCTTCGCCATCAACAACGTCAAGGTAGTGTTGCACAACGAAACATGGACCACTGTTGAAAATGTCACCGGTGACTCATTCGACATTACGGGGCTTACACCTGAGTCTGTCATCGCTGTCCAAGTACAGGGCAACAGCGACGAGTGCGACGGCGGTGTCACCGAATGGAGCAGTGAGTATCTCTTCATCACTGGCAAACAGACCACTGTCACCCAGACCCTCGAACTCATCGAAGGTTGGAACTGGGTCAGCCTCTATGTTGAAGGAGAAGATGCCATTGCAACACTGCAGTTGCTCGAAAACGCCCTTGGCGAGAACGCCTATCAGATCTCCTCGGCTGATTTCATGACCGAGTATGATGAGGAATGGT
>JAGCPG010000131.1 GCA_017645245.1 Bacteroidales bacterium | reverse complement strand
GTGTTGTGAATCTTTTCCTGAGTCATATTGTCCCATTCAAGGAAAAGCAGGGAATCTTGCTCATAGTTACCTGTCTGTTGGGCAAAACTTATCGAGGAGCAGCTCCAACTGTTGCGGTAGCCCAACAAGGCACTATGGATTTTCCCGTCCACGGGGCAAAGCACGGGGGTTCCCAATGGAGCGCCAATAATCAAATCTCCAAAATTCAGTTCGGCTTGGTTCACCCCATCAGCCACGCCGATGTAATCTTGGGGTCGGTAAAGGATGTTGTCGCCAACCTTCTTTCCGGGAATAGGCCAAAGGTAAGTGTCTTGGGCAGAAGTCGTGCTGGCCAGCAGCAGAAACAAGATGGTAATAAGATTGCGTGCTTTCATGTTTTGAACTGTTTTGAACTTTGAAAACAAAATTATTTTGTTTGTCAAATGGTCGGGAGTCCATTCCAAACTTTTTTTGATTTGGAAAATCGCAAATCACTAATAATAAGTAGATTAACCAGAGACCTATTCCGAACTTTTTTAGGAAAAAGTCCAAAGAATTTAAGGAATTTCACGTGCTTAATGGCAAAAATAACACCTTCCATAAAACGCCAACTGCCACATCAAAAACTCGCCAACTGCCACATCAAAAACTCGCCAACTGCCACATTGAAACAACTTTATTTATTGATTTTCAATAATATAAATAATTTTCAAAATATTTTAGTTTTTCAATAAAAAATCAGTATTTTTGCATTCGAAAAACATTGAAATTCTCATGAAAGAATACAAAAACAGAATTGCCGACCAAATCCTAACCGACAAGTTGGAAGCGATGGGTGCCGTCCTCATTGAGGGACCAAAATATTGCGGGAAAACTTCGCTTGCCGCGCAACAAGCCAAAAGCATCCTTTACATGTCAGACCCAGAAACGAGAAACCAAAACTTGACTTTGGCCAAGACCAACATCAGGAAGCTCTTGGAAGGCGACACACCACGACTCATTGACGAATGGCAATTGGCGCCGCAATTTTGGGATGCCGTGCGGAACGAGGTTGACAGAAGAGACGAAGACGGACAGTTCATGCTGACCGGTTCGGCCGTTCCGCCCAAACCCAAGGACGAAGACGAACAAATCTTCCATTCAGGCACGGGACGCATCGCTTACCTTAAACTCCGCACGATGAGCCTTTGGGAATCGGAAGACTCGACTGGCGAAGTCAGTTTGGAAAGACTTTTTGAATCAAGCGAGCAAGTTGAAGGGACGAGCCATATCGACCTTGACCATTTGGCCTATCTCACCTGCCGAGGCGGCTGGCCGAAGGCCGTGTTGAAGAAAAGTGAGAAAGCCGCATTGGCACAAGCCATTGAGTATTATGAAGCCGTAGTGCGGTCCGACATCTCACGAGTGGATGAAGTGGAGCGAGACCCCGAGTTGACCATGCGACTGATGCGCTCTTACGCCCGACACCAAGGCGCACAGGCCACGGCGGGCACTATTTTGGAAGACATCAGAACGAATGAGGCCGACATCTTAAGCGAGAACACCATCTACAACTATATCAAGGCGTTAAAAAAGATTTTTGTCATTGAGGATTCCGCAGCCTGGAACCCAAATTTGAGAAGCAAGACCGCCATTAGAACCTCCGACACGAGGTATTTCTCCGACCCCTCCATCGCCACAGCCGCTTTGGGCCTTGGCCCGAAAGATCTCATCAACGACCTGAAAACCTTCGGGCTGATTTTCGAAACGCTTTGTGTGAGAGACCTCCGCATTTATGCCGATGCCATCGGCGGGACGGTGTACCACTACCGCGACAAGAGTAATCTGGAATGCGATGCGGTGGTTCACCTGCGCGATGGTTCCTACGGCCTCGTTGAAATCAAGTTGGGCGGAAAAGACCTCATCGAGGAAGGCGCAAAAACGCTGAAAGCATTGGCTGAGAAAATCGACGCCACCAAGATGAAGCAGCCGTCATTCATGATGGTGCTGACGGGCATCGGCGACTATGCCTACAAACGACCCAAGGACGGCGTTTTAGTGGTTCCTGTAGGATGCTTGAAGAATTAATCCACCATCACTTCCTCTGCTCGACATCCTTCTCGCTCTCCATCAGCGACTCGCGCTCCTCGATTTGCGCCATTTTGCGTTCGCCGCCCTTTTCCTCCGTCTTCTCGCTAAGGAAAAAGCCTAGAATAGCCATTGTAGAGGTGTTTTGTGCCGTCGTAAAGAAACTCTGCCTCCAAAGTCAAATCCATCGGGAGTTCCATCTCCAAAGCAGCTACGAGGCTCATTTCCAAGCCGTTGTATCTTTCTCTCCCATTTTTTTTCGCACCCTACCCCTGATTTTATCGACCATGTTAACGGTCGTTCCGAGATAATCAGCTTCCTCTTGGCGTGAAACTTTGAAATACGAAAGAATGAAAGACTTTTTCTCATCCTCGGTTAAGTCGGGGTACTTTTGCCCGAGGGTTTCCCAGAGGCCGGGGTATTTCTCCTCCACCACGGCGAGCATGGCCTTCCAATGGTCCTTGTCGCCGAAAACGGATTGCTCCAAGTCGTTGAGAAGATTCAGCCGCTTGTTATTCAGATAGTTGTCCAACAACAACATGATCCGCTGTTCTTTATCCAGCGTTTCGGAAAACCGGTCGGCGTAATCCTGCCGGATTTGCTCGTGTTCGGCATCCTTTTGTGCCAAGGCCTTGTTCTGCTGCTTGAAATGGAACAGTTCGGCGTTGATCTCGGCTTCACGCTTCCTACGCCTAGCCAAACGGACTTGCGAGATCAAGAAAGCCACTAAAACCAAAACGGCCAATCCACTGATAAGGATGATAACGCGTTGTTTATGAATGATTTTTTCGTTCAACTCGTTCTGCATCACCGCAGTGTCATATTTTTGGCTGATAAGTGCGAGGTTGTTCTCCCGTTCCTCTAAATAGCGATGCACATCGCCTTTATCATACTGGTATCTATATTCGCAAGCTTTCTCATAATCGCCGCGCATCTCGGCAAAATTGGCGAGTGTCCCATAGTAATACCAAGTATCCCCATTGGGATTGCAACCATCTGGGTTTAAACGGGTTACAATCTCCTCCAACCGCCCATAACAATAGGCCATCGAATCCATGTTGCCCATCTTATAATAGATGTTCCCCATGTCGTGGTAATAATACATCAACACACTGTCGCTCACCTCGGGAAGGTAGGTCTGAAGGAACTGCCGCAGGTAATCGCCAGACTTTTCCAAATCCTTAGCGTTGAAACACTTCACATGAAAAGCGGATAAGACCCAACGTTTGGCTTCAATCGTGCCACTTCGTTCCGCATAGTCCATTGCCCGATTCAAATAGAACTCCGCACTGTCGAATTGCTTATGGAATTGGTAGTAATCGCCCAAAGCTGTCATCACCCTGACACGCTCAGTGTAATCATCGCCAAAGCCTTCGTCGGCAGACTTCAACAACGAAACGAACTCTTTTTCATCAGAAAAAACGCCCAAGCATTTCGCAATATTGAACCGCGCATGAGCCACGGTCAGCGTATCATCGGCCAAAAGACCGTATCGCTCCGCCTCCTTGAACAAACGCATGGCTTCCATCTTGTTGCCTGAATCCAACTGGATGCGAGCATCTTCCAAGGCATCGCGGGCGGCTTGGCGAGCCTCCTGTGGATTAGACCTACAAGCCGAAAACGCCAAAAGCATCAAAAATCCTATGATCCTTAACTGTTTCATGGAGCAAAAATATAAAACACCTCTCAATTCTCACCTCTCAATTCTCATTTTTCACTACCTTTGCACCCTCAAAACACCTATTATATTATGATCACTGCTGACCAACTTAAAGATTTATGTAAGAGGACTGAGGCCTTGAGGAGGTATCTTTGACGTGGACCGTCGTACCATCGAGGCCCAAGAATTAGACGAAAAGACCCAAGACCCTCAATTTTGGGCGGATCCCAAAGCCGCCGAAGCCACCATGAAGAAGGTTCGCGAGGTGAAGGGCTGGCTCAACGGCTACAAGCAAGCCGAAGACGCTTATAACGACTTGGCCGTGCTATTCGATTTCGCCAAGGAAGGCGAGGCCACCGAGGAAGAGGTGGACGCACAGTATGCCGACGCCTTGAAGACTATCGAGGATTTGGAGTTCAAGAACATGCTTCAGGAGGAAGCCGACCCGATGAGCGCCGTGCTGAAGATCAACGCCGGCGCGGGTGGCACCGAGGCCCAAGACTGGGCGCAGATGCTGATGCGCATGTACATGCGTTATGCTGAAAACCACAAATACAAGCTCACCATCTCGAACCTTTTGGAAGCTGAAGACGCAGGAATTAAGCAGGTGACGATGAAGCTCGAAGGCGAATATGCATACGGCTACCTGAAAGGCGAGAACGGCGTGCACCGTCTGGTGCGTGTGAGCCCTTACAACGCCCAAGGCAAGCGTATGACCTCATTTGCCTCGGTTTTCGTCACGCCGCTCATCGACGATAGCATCGAGATTGTGGTGGAACAATCGAGGTTGTCGTGGGACACCTTCCGCAGCGGCGGTGCCGGTGGACAGAATGTGAACAAAGTGGAGTCGGGCGTGCGTTTGCGCTACCAATACAAGGATCCATACACGGGTGAGGAAGAGGAGATCTTGATTGAAAATACCGAAACCCGCGACCAGCCCAAGAACAAGGAGAACGCCCTGCGCCTCTTGAAGTCACAACTTTACGACCGCGAGATGCGCCACCGCATGGAGGAGCAGAACAAGATCGAGGCTGGTAAACTGAAAATTGAGTGGGGTTCGCAAATCCGCAGCTATGTGTTCGACGACCGTCGCGTGAAGGACCATCGCACCAATTACCAAACCTCCGACGTTCAAGGCGTGATGGACGGCAATATCGACGAATTCCTTAAATCATATCTGATGCAATTTGGAGGAAAGAAATCATGATCACCTTTTTTATCGCGTTAGCCGTATTGATTCTCGGCTATTTGATTTACGGAAAGATCGTTGAGAAGCTCTTCGGGGCGGATCCGAATAGGGCTACGCCTGCCACCACCATGGCCGACGGCGTGGACTATGTACCCATGAAGCCTTGGAGGATCTTCCTGATCCAGTTCCTGAACATCGCCGGCGTGGGTCCCATCATTGGGGCCATCATGGGTGCGCAGTTCGGCACGGCATCTTTCCTGTGGATCGTGTTGGGCAGCATCTTCGCCGGTGCCGTCCACGACTATCTGGCAGGCATGATTTCCTTGAGGGACAAAGGCGCCAGCCTTCCTGAGATTCATGGCACTTATTTGGGCAACACCGCCAAGCAGATCATGCGCGCCTTCACCATCCTCCTGATGATCTTGGTCGGGGTGGTGTTTGTGAGCACCCCGGCCACCTTGCTCAACGCCCATTTCACCCAAGGTTGGAACCCCTACGTTTGGATCATCATCATTTTGGCTTATTACCTGATAGCCACATTGTTACCGATTGACAAACTCATCGGCAAGATCTACCCCATCTTCGGCATCTTGTTGTTGGGCATGGCCGTGGCCATCTTCATTGCCTTTATCATCTATAAACCCGAGATTCCTGAGCTGTGGAGCGGCTTGCAGAACCGTCATCCCGACGCGGCCAACAACCCCATCTTCCCGATGATGTTCATCTCGATCGCTTGCGGTGCCATCTCGGGCTTCCACGCCACCCAGTCGCCGCTGATGGCGCGCTGCATGATCAACGAGAAACAAGGCAGACCGATCTTCTATGGTGCCATGATCACCGAAGGCATCGTCGCCTTGATTTGGGCTGCCGCTGCCGCTTATTTCTTCGGTCCCGACAGCGTGGTGGATGTCACTGGCAAAAGCGGTGCGGCCATCGTGGGCATCATCGCCAACACCTGGTTCACGCCTGTCATCGCCACCATCACCATCCTGGGTGTGATCAGCGCCGCCGTCACCTCGGGCGACACGGCCATGCGTTCGGCCCGTTTAATATTCGCCGACTTCCTGCATTTCGACCAGAAGCCCATCAAGAACCGTCTGATCATCGCCATCCCGATGTTCGCAGTCACGGCTGCCATCCTGGTCTATAGCATCGCCGATGCCAAAGGCTTCCAGTTGATTTGGCGCTATTTCGCCTGGGCCAACCAAGTGCTCGCCACGGTTACGCTGTGGGCCATCACGGTATACCTTTGGAAGAGCAAGGGCAAGCATTGGTATTTCTTCACCTTCTTCCCCGCCCTCTTCATGACCATGGTGACGGGTTGCTTCCTCTTTGTGGCCAAAGCCTCTGACGGAGGTCTCGGATCAGTGTTGCCACGCCCCGTGGGATATGGCATTGGCGCAGCCATCACCTTGATCGCATTGGTTTCATTTTGGGTTTGGAAAAGAAAGCATAAATGATCTCCATCCAGAACCTGAGCATGCATTTCACCGGTGAGGATCTCTTCACCAACATCAACTTCCTGATTAGGGAGAAAGATCGCATTGGCTTGGTCGGTCACAACGGCGCCGGCAAGACCACACTGCTCAGGCTCATCTGTGGACTGGAACAGCCTTCCAAGGGCGATGTCATCATCCCCGAAGGCATCACCATAGGCTATCTGCCTCAGGAAAAGAACGTGGATAGCCCCAAGACGGTGCTGGATGAGGCCATGTCGGCCTTCGACGAATACCACCAACTGGAGGCCGAAGTGGAGCGCTTACAACAGGAGATGATGGATCGCACCGATTACGAAAGCCGTGAATACCAACGGCTGATCGAGCATCTCAACCTGCTTAACGACCGTCTCGCCATGATGGGCGGCAACTCCATCGAGGGCGAAGCTGAACGCATCCTGGTGGGATTGGGCTTCGAGCACGAGGACATGCCACGCCCCATGCGGGAATTCAGCAACGGATGGCAGATGCGCGTGGAGCTGGCCAAGATCCTATTGAGAAAGCCAAATCTTTTACTTCTCGACGAGCCAACCAACCACCTTGACATCGAGTCCATCCAATGGCTTGAAGGCTTCCTGAAGACCTACTACGGCGCCATCCTGATGGTCTCGCACGACCGTGCTTTCTTGGACAACATCACCATCCGCACCATCGAGATCAGCAACGGCAAGATCTATGATTACAAGGCCTCCTATTCCGATTATGTGTCGTTGAGGGAAGAGCGCGTGGACATGCAGCGCAACGCCTTCAACAACCAGCAGCGTGAGATCAAGGAGATTGAGGCTTTTATTGAGCGTTTCCGCTACAAGGCCACCAAGGCCAAGCAGGTGCAGAGCCGCGTGAAGCTGCTGGAAAAGATGGAGGAGATCACCGTGGATGACATCGACAAGACCGCCATCCACTTCCGTTTCCCGCCTGCGCCGCATAGCGGAAAGGTCTCACTGGAGCTCAACCACGTGGGTAAAGCCTACGGCGACAATGTGGTGCTGAATGACGTGAATCTGTTGATTCCCCGTGGGGAAAAGATCGCCTTCGTGGGTCGCAACGGCGAGGGCAAGTCCACCCTCTCGAAGATCATCTGTGGGGTGCTCGACCATGAAGGCGAAGTAAAGCTGGGCCATGAGGTCAAGATAGGCTACTATGCCCAGAACCAGCAGGACATGCTCGACATGAACAAGACCGTGTTTGAGACTTTGGACGATGTGGCCGTCGGCGACATGCGCTTGAAAGTCAAAGGATTGCTGGGCGCTTTCCTCTTCCGTGGCGATGACATTGACAAGAAAGTGAAAGTGCTTTCGGGCGGCGAGAAAGCCCGTCTGTCGCTAGCCAAGATGCTCCTCTTCCCTACTAACCTCTTGGTGTTGGACGAGCCCACCAACCACCTGGATATGCTCTCGAAGGACATCCTGAAGAACGCCTTGATCCAATACGACGGCACCCTGATCATCGTCTCACACGACCGCGACTTCCTGCAAGGGCTGACCAACAAGGTGTATGAGTTCAAGAAGCCCCATATCAAGGAATACATTGGTGACATCTATGATTTCTTGGAACAGAAGAATCTCAGCCACCTGAAAGAGTTGGAGATCGCCGCCAAGCAACAACCCAAAACCGTTGCACCCGAGCCCATTTCGCAAAACAAGATCAACTACGAGCGCAAGAAGCAGATCGACGCCAAGCTGCGCAAGGTGGACAAGGAGATTCAGCGTCTTGAGGATGCCATCAGCCAATTGGAAGCCGAATTGGCCGAGCAGGACGCCATCATGGCAAATCCCACAGTGCATCCCGAAATCAAGATCGACAATGATTGGTATTGGGCTTACGGCAAGAAAAAAGAAACGCTCCAACAACTTATGGACCAATGGGGCGAGAAGCAGTTGGAGCGTGAGGAAGTGATGGCGGAATACGATTAACGTTATTCGATGATCAAATCAAACGGCATCCTGGCCTGGATACCCGTGTTCTTTTGGACGTTCTCCAAAGCTTCGACATAGTGGTAATACACGCCAAGTTTCTGGCGCACAGCGGCATCGATCTCGTCGGACTTGTTCATCGACTCCATCAAGCGGGTGAAGAAATCCTTGGTCTTGGGAAGTTCCACCACCTTGTAGTCATCACTGAGTCCAGCCTTCTTCACAGCGTAGGCAATGGCGTCTTCCAGGTCACCGAGTTGGTCGACGAGGCCTAATTCAATGGCGTCGGCGCCAGCCCACACGCGGCCTTGTCCGATGCTGTCCACATAGCTCTGGCGCATGCCACGGCCTTCAGCCACGCGACGGGTAAAATCGTCGTAAGTCTTCACAACGTTTTCCTGCAACTTGGCATATTGGAAAGGCGTCAGCGGCTCGGCCACACTGCCGAAGTCGGCATTCTCGTTGGTCTTGGCCACATCGAAGGTCAGGCCGATCTTGTCGTTGAAGAAACCCTTCATGTTCGGGAAGGTGCCGAACACGCCGATGGAACCGGTGAGTGTGGTGGGATCGGCAAAGATGTAGTCGCCCTTGGCCGAGATCCAGTAACCGCCTGAAGCGGCGTAGTTACCCATGGAAACGATGACTGGCTTCACCTCTTTGGTCAGATCGAGCTCACGACCGATAATGGCCGAAGCCACGGCGCTGCCACCAGGGGAGTTGACACGCAGCACGACAGCCTTTACGTCCTTGTCCTCACGGGCCTTGCGGATGGTCTTGGAGAGGTTCTCTGAATAGATGTTCTGCTCTTCATCGCCTTTGCCGTCAAAGATTTGACCCGAGGCATAGATCACGGCCACCTCATTCTTGCTCTTGTTCTTGTCTTTATAGGATTTGGCGTAGTTTTCGTTGTTCACCGCATTGATTTTATCCTTACTGTCAGTCATGGTTTTCAGTTCAGCCAGCACCTGATCCTTGTAATACAGTTGGTCGACCAGGCCATAGTCCAAGGCTTTCTTGGCATCGGTCATCAGCTCCAGGTTGTCGGCAATCTGGTTAAGTTGATCCACGCTGATGTTGCGGGTTTCGCTGATACCTTTCAGAATCTGGCCCCATACGGTACCCAAAAGCTTATTCATCTGTTCGCGGTTGGCCTCGCTCATCTTGTCGAGGAAATAAGGCTCCACAGCGCTCTTGAAGCGGTTGTTGGGACCACGGACGATCTGCATTTCAATGTCGAGCTTTTCGAGCAAGTGCTTGTAGAACATGATTTGGGAGGCCATACCGTGCAAGTCGAGCATACCTTCGGGATTGAGCCAGATATGATCGGCGATGGAAGCCACATAATAGGCGCTTTGCGAATAGGTCTCGCCATAGCAAGCGATGAACTTGCCCGACTCCTTGAACTCAACGAGCTTGCTGCGGATTTCTTCCAAGGTTGCTGTCGAGGTTGGTATGCTGCTCAGTTCCATATAGATACCCTTGATGTTCGGATCGGTCTTGGCATGTTCGATGTTGCGCAAGATTTCGTTCAGACCCGTCGACTCAAGAGTCTCCATCGAACCGAAGTCGATGCTTCCGAAGGGGTTGTCGACGGTGCGATCCGGAATTTCATAATTGAGTTTCATATAAAGCACCGAATTGGGCTTCACGACGGTTGAAGTCTCCGAATCGGAGGAAAAGCTTGAGATCATGGAGGTGATCACGCCGACTTTTACAAAGAAGTTGATCAACAAGGCGATCAAGGTGCCGAGAAATGCGGCAAGGACTACTTTTGAGAATTTCATGGTAATAGAGTTTTGTGTTACATCGGCAAAATTAAACCAAATTCTTTATCTTTGCAACATGACAAGATGTTATATTTTGTTCGGTTCGAACCAAGGCGACAAAGAAGCCTTGTTGGAACAGGCATGCACTCTTATTAATAATAGGTGTGGCCTATTGTCGGAGCGATCGTCGGCCTACACGACGGAGCCTTGGGGCTTCGAGGCAGAGGAATGGTTCTTGAACGAGCTGTTGGTGGTGGATACCGAGCTGGAACCCGATGCCTTGATGGATGCCTTGTTGGGCATTGAGAAGGAGCTGGGTAGGGTGCGGCATCCTGGGCAAAAAGGCTATTGCTCGCGCACGGTCGATCTGGACATCTTGTATTTTGGTGACAGGATCGTCAACACGGAAAAAGTGACCGTTCCACATCCGAGACTTCATCTACGGAGATTCGCCTTAGAGCCTTTGTGCGAGGTCATTCCCGATTTCCTGCATCCTGTGTTCAATTTAAGTCAAACGCAACTGCTTGAAAAACTATGAATTATAACTTCATCGCCATCGAAGGAACCATCGGAGCGGGCAAGACCACGCTCTCGACCCGCATTGCCAACGACTTCAATGGCAAGTTGGTCTTGGAGGAGTTTGAAGCCGACAAAAATCCCTTCCTGCCGAAGTTTTACAAAGAACCCGACAAATACGCCTTTCAGGTGGAGATGACCTTTTTAGCCCTTCGTTTCCAACAGTTGAAGGACAAATTGGCTAACTTGGACTTGTTTCACGACTTCATCATCTCCGATTACTACGTCGCCAAGTCGTTGATCTTCTCACGCAACAACCTTCAGGAAGACGAGTACAACTTGTTTGCCAGGTTCTTCAACATCATCTTCGCCACCATGCCCAAACCCGAGCTGATGGTGTACCTTTATCTGGACGTCGACCATTTGCAGTACAACATCCGCAAGCGCGGCCGCACTTACGAGCAGGACATCACCAACGAGTATTTGGAGAGCGTGCAACAGGGCTATTTCGACTTCATCAAGCAGCAGCAGAACGACATGCGCATTTTGGTGTTAGACACCAACAAGCTTGATTTCGTGGCCAACGAAAAAGACTATCAACAGATCATCGAAGCCATCGACCAGCCCTACGAAATCGGTGTTCATCGTATCACCTTCTGACTCCTGTCTTCTTGCTTCCAACAAAAAAAGCCGCTCGGTTTCGAGCGGCTTTTTTTGAAGTCATCTTCTCAAGATTACTTGACGAAGATTTCAGCGCGACGGATCAGCGGGAGAATATCCTTTTCAAGTTCAGGATAAACATTGATCATGTTCTTGATCTCCTGTTCGCGGTTCTTGCTGTTTTGGATGACGCGGACGATTTGATCCTTATCCTTGATGTTGGAGTTCTGGACGAGTTCAATGAACTTATTCCAGTCGGGACCGAAGCCCTTCATTTCGAAGGTGTAGTCCTTTTCCTTCAGCTTAGCCTTCTTCAGGTGAGTCGTGACCGGGTGTTTGCCGGAGTTGGCACGATCTTGGGCCAGGTTGTTGTTGAGTTCGAGCTCGCCTTCAGGTGATGCCCAGCCTTCGATTTCGAAGCCAGTCATAGGTTCACCGGACTTAATTCTCTCAACGATAGCCTTGTCAGCTTCTCTGTTCAGCTTGGTATTCATCTTCAGGTTGGATGAATTGTAATCGTAATAGAGGATTGCGAAGGGCTTTCTCGGAGGAATGATTTCAGCGCCGGGGCCTTGTTGCCACTCGCCGAAGTTGTCACGCTTGCAGTTGGCCTTGACATAGACATTGTATTTACCGGGTTCAACCTCATTGAAGGTGTAGGTGTTGACCTTGACGCCCTCAACGGTAGGTTTGCCAGGAGTGCCATCGCCGAAGTAGATGTCGTAGGTTTCGGCATCGCCATTCCATCTGACGGTAACGGTGTTGTCCTTAACGATGGTGTTGATGTTG
This sequence comes from Bacteroidales bacterium, assembly GCA_017645245.1. Classification (GTDB taxonomy): domain Bacteria; phylum Bacteroidota; class Bacteroidia; order Bacteroidales; family F082; genus Limimorpha. The sequence goes on along the minus strand of JAGCPG010000131.1, from coordinate 41,874 downwards.
CTGACTTCGCACTTCACGATCGGGACGACCACGCCTTCGGTGAGGACTCTGTCGCCACCCTGAGTGAAGTAGGTGTTGTTGGCAATTTCATCTTGGCTGTTGTAGATGGTGCCGTTGTAGACATAGAACATAGGTTTGGCCATAAGCTTGCCGCTTTCCATCTCAGGAACGAAGTCGGTGCAATAGGGCTTGGTGAACTCGCCGCCGTTCTTGTAGTTGACGGTGAAGTCAGCCTGTGAGTCCTTGACATTTTGGCCCACGAAGGTCACAGGTTCGAGTTCGACCTGACCACCATTGTAGGTGAAGGTAGGAGTGATGTTCATGACAGCATCCTTCTCGAAGTACTCGGCAGGAACGGTGAAGATCACGTCGAAGCAGACCTTGCCGTCTTTCTCTTCAACCGGTTCCGGACTGACTCTCATGCCGATTTGGTCAGCGTTTGCAGCCATGGTCTCAATGTCGCAAGCCTTCTTGTTGAACTTGAGGCGAAGACCGAGATTCAGTTGGCCGTACATATCGTTGATCACCTGGATGCCTTCGATAGTACGGTTGCCATTATTGTCATAGAACACTTTCTCAACTTGGTCGATCTTGTCGTTACCGACCCAATTGAAGGTATAATCAATAAAGAAGTCAAGTTTTCTAGCGACATTGAAGTTCAGTTCAGCACCAACCGGCACGGTGAAAGTCATCTCAGCATCCTTTTCCTTCAGGAGTTCAGTAGCGTCAGCGTTTTCAACCAATTGGTTGATCTTACCAGCCTTGTAGCGGAGACCACCGATACCGATGTGAGGAATGAAGTTGAAGACTCTTCTTGGGTTATAGCCAAAAAAGAGGTTGGAAATGTTGAATGCCAAGTTTAAGCTGCCTTCCATGTAGTTGGTCTTGTCGAGTTGGATGTCGGTGTAGTTATCCGTGGCGTTGCCATTGGGAGTCAGGACTTGGGAGTGTTTTTCACCACCCAAAGTACCCAAGCCAAACTTACCGTTGATACCGACCACCTTGCCCAATTGATAACCAATGCCGAGGGCACCGTTAAAGTTCTTGAACAGATACGGGTCATTGAAAGACGGGACGAAACCATAGTCGGCCACGTCTGTGTGGTTAACAGAAAGACCTCCCTGACCGAAAATGTAGAGATACTTCTCAACAGGGACGTTTTGCTTCTTCTGTGCATAGAATGACAGAGGAAGGATTGCCATCAAGGCAATCAGCATCAGTTTTGAAAACGTCAAATTCTTTTTCATAATAAAAGTAATTTAGTTTATAATATTTGAATTCCTTTTTTCTTGAACAGCGATTAAAACCGAACAAAAATAGATTATTTTTTCATTCCAAACAAATCTTTTAGGAAATTTTAATTGTTTTTTATCAACAAAAAAGCGTTTTCGAGGCCTAACACATCATCCATTCAGGGATAATTGTTTAAATAATTCCCACATAATAATTCCTGAACAGACTGAAACATTCAGGGAATGTTTTGTACCTTCTTGTGGTATTTCCAGGGCACCGGTACAATATGGGAGTACTTCCTCGCCCACGCCGTCGACCTCGTTGCCCATCACGAATGCCATCCGAGGTTCCGCCTTGAAATCCTGTAGCTTGACGCTGCCTTCAACCTGTTCCACAGCGAAGATGCCATACCCCATTGCCTTCAATTCCTCACATGCCGCCGCCGTCGTCTCGAAATAACGCCACGGCACCGTTTCGTCGGCACCCAAGGCCGTCTTGTGAATCTCCCGATGCGGCGGACATGCTGTGATACCGCATAGCCAAACCTCACCGATCCTGAACGCGTCCGCCGAGCGGAACACCGCACCAACGTTGCTTAGGGAACGGACATTGTCCAACAGCACCACGACCGGCAACTTTTCAACCGTCGCATAGGCTTCCTTTGAGAGCCGATGCAACTCTTCAGTAGTCAATTTATGCATAACAACACTTTTACGGTATACAAAAGTAAGAAAAATTCGTATTTTTGTCACATTAAATCGAGAAAATGACCAAGAATAGCAACGACACTCCCTTGATGCGGCAGTACAACTCGTTCAAGGCGAAATACCCTGATGCGATGCTGCTGTTTCGGGTGGGAGACTTTTATGAGACATACGGCCAAGACGCGGTGCAAGCCGCCGATGTGCTTGGCATTGTGCTGACCAGACGGGGCAAGGGCTCAGCCGCTGAGACGGCCATGGCGGGATTCCCCCACCACGCCCTCGACACCTACCTGCCCAAGCTCGTCAGGGCGGGGATGAAAGTGGCCATCTGCGAGCAATTGGAGGATCCCGCCCTCGCGAAAAAGCTTGTGAAACGCGGCGTGATCGAGATGGTGACGCCCGGCGTGACCTACAACGACAGCGTGCTGGAACAGAAAGAGAACAACTTCCTGGCATCCATACATCTCGATAAAGAGGTCTCAGGCATCGCCTTCCTCGACGTTTCGACGGGCGAGTTCTATCTGACCCAAGGCAACAACGAATACATCGACAAGCTGCTGCAGAGCTTCAACCCTTCGGAGGTTTTGCTCCAACGCAACAAGCGCCGCGACTTCATCGAGCTGTTCGGCGGCAAGCAGTTCCTCACCGTGTTCGACGACTGGGTGTTTACCGAGGACTACGCCAACGAGGTGCTGAACCGGCATTTCAACACCACCTCTTTAAAAGGTTTCGGGGTGGATGATTTCCCCAAAGGCATCATCGCCGCGGGAGCTTGCATCCATTACCTGATTGAGACGCATCACGACAAGATCAACCATATCACCGCACTTTCAAGAATCGACCAAGGTCAATTCGTGTGGCTTGACAAGTTCACCATCAGGAATCTGGAATTGCTGCACACCCCCAACGCGAACGCCAAAACCCTGATTGAGGTCATTGACAAGACTGTGTCGCCCATGGGCAGCCGACTGATGCGCCGGTGGATCGCCCTTCCTTTGAAAAACAAGGAGCAGATCACGGCCCGCTACGACACGGTGGAGTATTTCACCCAGCATCGGGAGGCCATCGAGCAATTCCAGGAGGCCATCCGGGCCATCAACGATCTGGAAAGGCTGATTTCCAAAGTGTCGCTCTCGAAAGTCAACCCGAGGGAGCTTTTGCAAGTGGGAAGGGCGCTCTCGCAAATCGAGACGATCAAGAGCCTGTGCGCCGAGAGCCAACATGAGTCGCTGCTGGTTTATGCCGAGCAACTCAACCCCTGCACCAACATCAGGGACCGAATCGTCAAGGTGCTGAACCCCGAGACCCCCGCCCTACTCTCCAAGGGGAACGTCATCGCCGAGGGCGTGGATGCCGAGCTGGACGAGCTCCGCAACCTATCACGCTCAGGCAAGGATTACCTGACCAACCTCCAAAAACGAGAGGTGGAAGCCACGGGCATTTCATCCTTGAGGGTGGGCTACAACAATGTGTTCGGCTACTATCTGGAAGTCACCAACACCCATAAGGAAAAGGTGCCGCCCGAGTGGATCCGTAAGCAGACCTTGACCAACGCCGAGCGTTACATCACCGAGGAACTGAAGGAATACGAACAAAAAATACTTGGGGCGGAAGAGAAGATTGCCAGCATCGAGCAACGGCTTTACGCCGAGTTGGTGGGAGCCGTGTCGGAGTATGTGGAGCCCATCCAGTTGGACGCCGCTTTGGTGGCGCGTTTGGATTGTCTGGTGAGCTTTGCCGATATTTCCTTGAAATACAACTATGTACGGCCTACCATCGACGATTCATACGTTTTGGACATCAAGGACGGAAGGCATCCTGTCATCGAGCAGATGCTGCCTGTAGGCGAGAGTTACATTGCCAACGACGTTTATCTGGACAAGGACAAACAGCAGATCATCGTCATCACGGGTCCCAACATGTCGGGCAAGTCGGCGCTGTTGAGGCAGACCGCACTGATTGTGCTGATGGCGCAGATGGGTAGCTTTGTGCCTGCGGCATCGGCACGGATAGGCTTGGTCGACAAGATCTTCACCCGCGTGGGGGCCTCCGACAACATTTCATCCGGCGAATCGACCTTCATGGTGGAGATGAACGAGACGGCGAGCATATTAAATAATGTATCATCGCGGAGTTTGGTGCTGTTGGACGAAATCGGCCGTGGCACCAGCACCTACGACGGCATCAGCATCGCCTGGGCCATCACCGAGTTCCTGCACGACCACCCTGTGAGCCGTGCCAAGGTGATGTTTGCCACCCACTACCACGAGCTGAACGAGATGGAGGCCTCCTTCGCCAGGATCAAGAACTACCATGTGACGGTGAAGGAAGTCGGCAACAAGGTGGTGTTTTTGCGGAAGCTGAAACGCGGTGGCAGCAACCACAGCTTCGGCATCCATGTGGCCGCCATGGCGGGCATGCCCCGTAAGGTGGTGGAGCGGGCCGAGAAACTGCTGACCTTGCTGGAGAAATCGCATACCGGCGATCAGGTGGACAAGGCCGCTTTGAAGCCTGAGGAAGCTATGCAGCTGAGTTTCATCCAGTTGGACGATCCGCTGCTGCTTCAGATCAAGGAGGACATCCTCAACACCAACATCGACACACTGACGCCCGTGGAGGCGTTGATGAAGCTGAATGAGATCAAGAAGCTGCTTAAATAGTTGATAATTAGTAGTTAACAGTTGGGAGTTAAAAAAAAGTTTTAAAATAGCTTGCAGGAAAGAAAAAAGTTGTATCTTTGCCGCGCAATTCGCAAGCGGAAATAGCTCAGTTGGTAGAGCACGACCTTGCCAAGGTCGGGGTCGCGAGTTCGAGTCTCGTTTTCCGCTCCGCACTTGCGGAAATAGCTCAGTTGGTAGAGCACGACCTTGCCAAGGTCGGGGTCGCGAGTTCGAGTCTCGTTTTCCGCTCCACAAGGTCCCGATTCATTTCGGGATTTTTTGTGTAAGTGCCTGAGTGGTGGAATTGGTAGACACGAGGGACTTAAAATCCCTTGGCCTTTAAAGCCGTGCCGGTTCGAGCCCGGCCTCGGGTACGACAAATCCTCTGTAAGTTGTTTATTTTCAAGCAATTACAGAGGATTTCTTCTTTTCTAGGTGAAACATGGGTGAAACATTTTGGTCTATTTAACTCCTTGAAATGCTGCTTTAACCCCGCACCTATTTTAATATAGCAGCAGTTGAAAGGTTCGTGCCAGGAATCACAACAATGGAAACGCCGTATTTACCTGCCAATTCTTTCAACCCCACGTCCAAATCCTCCTTGATTCCTTCAGGCAGGATCATGTAGCAGACTTTGTTGGTATTTGGCGCGGAATAGATTGATGGCATTGCTGTGGAATTTCGGCTGTAAAAGTAGGAAAAATGATTATCTTTGCCAAAACAAATAATCAACCTCTAAGTCAAAATGAAAAAAGCATTAACCATGGCTCTGACCGCTATTCTACTGGTGATGGTTGGATGTGACAATACAGACCAACAGAGCAATGACAATCAAAGTGAAAACAATCTAAAGACTATTGTTATGAAAGAAAACTACAGCGAAGTGGCCAATCGTAAGAGTTTCGGGCCTGAGAACGCATTGGTAACAACACCTCAACCCTGTGTGATGATTGCCACATGGGACCACGACCACAACCCTGACGTGATGATGGCTGCTTGGGCGGGACAACTAGACTATAACCAAATCGTGATCAGCCTGTCAAAACACAAGACCACCGACAACCTGGAACTCACACAGGCATTCACCGTGAGCTTTGCCGACATTCGTACCGTAGCTGAATCAGACTACTTTGGACTGGTAAGCGGCAATGATGTTCCAAATAAGGTTGCACGGGCTGGTTTTACTTCAACGCCAAGCCAAAATGTGAATGCACCCATCATCAACGAGTATCCGCTGACGCTTGAGTGTCGTGTTGTGAGTTTTGAAGATGGAATGCTGATTGGTGAAGTCATCAACCAGATTGCCGACGAAAGCATCCTCACCGACGGGAAGGTTGATCTTGGGAAGCTTCAGCCCATTGTGTTTGATGCAGCCTCAATGTCGTACCGCTCGATTGGCGAAATCGTTGGAAAAGCTTGGGGAGATGGCGTGAAGTTTCAATAGGGATGGACATCAAACACTATTTCATAGAGAAAGGCCAGGGTGAGTCTCTTATTCTCCTTCATGGGAACGGCGAAAACTGCGACTATTTTGTGGGGCAAATAGATGTGTTTGCCCAGTATTATCACGTCTATGCGTTGGATACCCGTGGGCACGGAAAAACGCCACGGGGTGACGCTTCGTTCACAATCCGCCAGTTTGCCGAGGACCTTCGAAGCTTTATGGATGAACACGAGATAGAAAAAGCGCATATACTGGGCTTCTCAGACGGCGGAAACATTGCTATGATTTTTGCGATGAAGTACCCTGAACGTGTGAACCGACTCATCCTGAACGGAGCCAACATGGATTCCAAGGGCATTAAGCGCTCCGTACAGTTCCCTATTGAGATTGGCTATTGGTTTGCCAAGCTTTTTGCGAATAAGAGTGCAGAAGCCAAGCTACATGCAGAGACGCTGAGGCTTATGGTCAATGATCCGAATGTAAAGCAGGAGGAGTTGTCAATGATACAGGCCAAGACGCTGGTTATCGTCGGGACCAGGGACATGGTTAAAGAAGACCATACACGACTATTGGCCCGCCACATTCCAGATGCACAACTTGTCATGATCGAGGGTAATCACTTTGTTGCGAACAAATGTCCTGAGGCTTTTAATCGGACTGTATTGGCTTTTTTACAAGATGAGTGAATCAGAAATATACAAGGAACTCGGAACGCTGACAAAGCACAAAGAATGTTGGGAGGAAAGCATTCCGTACGTATCGTCGCTATTGGCATCCGATTCCATGAAAATCAAAGCGAAGGCGCTTTGGATGTTGGGAGAGATGGGACTGGCTTCCCCAAACTCGATCAAAAGTATCGTACCATCCATAGCACCGTTTCTCAATGATGAAGAGTCACTTTTACAAGAGCGTGCCATTAATGCTCTTGGTAGAATCGGACGGGGTTGTTTTAAATCGATTGAGGTGTATTGGTTGGACCTATTCCGCTTCGCTGACGATGAAGCGGCGAGTGTGAGACTTGCCTTTATCTGGGCATCGGAAAACATAGCTACAAACACACCCGAACCCTATCAAAAATATTTGCCTGTGTTTGCGAGGTTGTTGCACGACAGTGATGATAGAGTACGAATGGAGGCTCCGGAAATTTTCCGGGTTATAGGAAAACGCAGGCCATATTTCGTCTTTCCTTATCTTGACGAGTTGCGACATGTCGCAGAAACCGATACCAATCGTATTGTCAGGATTCATTGCCAAGGTGCGATTCGAGCAGCGAGTAACGACAATTGACCGGTGAATACTGAGCATAAAACATACAAATAAGAAAGAAATTTAGTTAATTCTATAGAATAGATTTTGTTCGCCCTCGGGTACTGCGCTTCAGATAAAAGGTAACTGGTATCTCTTCGCCCTCCGTAGTGATGCTGGTTCCTCTGAGTTCCATCTTGTCGTGTGAGGCGTCTAGACGGACATGTCGTGCGATCCGTGGGTTCATCATAACGGCAGTTTTATTGTATATCAGCGCTTCCTCTTTTTTTTCTTGAATCCAATTGTCAAGCATGTCTTGTTTTCCTGGTAAGGCCGTCAGGTTACTGGCATCTAATTCCACATTAACTGCATCTATATCAGCTATTCGGATTAATGAATCTCCTTTTAGTGTCCATTGCCCTTCTTCAGAAACACGAACTAATAGCCTGCCATTTGCAACAGGAAGATTGACAGCGGAAGAAACGGAGGTGACAAAGGAATAGCTATGGTCTTTTCGGAAATCCCATTCTGATGTATTCTCTTCGGTCGATGACAACTCCCATGTCCCTATTAGCATCTTCTCTGTCAAGGCAATGCCTCTCTGGTTGATGCTGTTCACATAGTTCTCCAGTTCTTCATCAGTGATACTCATCAGGAATTTGTTCTCGTCATTCATCTGTGTCCAGTTTACAATCATTTCGACAAGAGCATTCAACCTCCAAGGTGTATAGTCTATGTAATACTGGATGTGATCGTCACCCAATTGTTCCTTTAGGAAATCTCGCAACAAGGCATTGGATTGTTCAACGTATTCATCCACACTCATGTCGTCGTAGTCGATTTGAATCTTTTCAAACTCATTTAAGGAAATCGGTTTGATCCACAAGCTGGATTTGCTTTGCATATCTTGAAATGCCTGGCGCTCAAAATAGAACGACTGGACGTTGTCAATAAACTTCATGCTTCCCAGATTTTGCCATGTCTCAGGACTGCTATGGAAAATTTTCTCTTTTGACATGTCGAAACGGAATTCCTGGTCGTCCGACGTGATGAATGATAATGCCATGTAAAGTGTGTCGTTCGGCACGGTGCTAAGCTGGTCGAGATGTTCCCTGGCAAACAACATGGCTTCGTACAGCTTTTTCGTGTTCTCTTTCAACGTTTTCAGGCTTTGAACAGATTCATCGATGTCATGGATCACCATCATGGCCGTTAGACGCTGGGCCTGTTCCTTTTTCCTGTTCTCTATCTTATGGCTGATGGCAAAGGTCAAACCCACGCCAATGGCGGTTCCGAGGACGCTGATGAGGAACTGCATCCACCAGGATTTGTTTGTTTTCTTTTTCCTTTCCTTACTCATTTTCTCTATGTTTGGGGTTGGTGCCACTGATCACCTCATCCATCCTAATATCCAAAGGTTCCGTTGGCACTTCATCCACCAACTGGAAATCGAAACAAATGCCGATGCGTTTTACGTCGAGGTGATGACAGAGAAAACGGTCATAATAGCCCTTGCCCCTACCGATGCGGTTACCCTTGCGGTCGAAGGCCACACCAGGCACCACGATCAGGTCAAAACCACCGGTGTAAGGCTCATTCTGGGGTTCCAAAATATTGAAGTCACCCACGGCGAAAGCGGTGTCCTTGCCATATTCCACTGGGATGATGTCATCGCCGACCACGGTAGGCAGGATGATGGTTTTCCGCAGATGCCATTTCTCCAAAAAGGCCTGGGTCTGCACCTCGTCGGGCAAAGCGCTATAAAGCATCACCCGCTCCGCCTTGATAAAGTCAGGATGCTGTTCCAGCTTGGCAAGGATTTTTATCGATTGCTCGAGCAACTGCTCCTTGGTATGTTGTTTCTTTAATGCCTTGATTTGGGCACGCAATTCCTTTTTATCCATAACTCAACTCTTTATCATTTCAAACCCTTTGCCGTAAGCGCCCATCACCATGTTCATCGTCATGAAGGCCTTGGGATCCTCTTCCTTCACGATGCGCATGATTTGCTGCGACTCGCGCTTGTGGGTGACCACCATCAGGATGTCGCCCTCACGCTTGGTGTACCAGCCTGTGCCCTTGATCAAGGTGACACCGCGGTGCATCTCGTTTGCAATGCGCTCAGCCACTTTCTCAGGCTCGGCGGTGAAGATGAAGGCCTGTACCGACTGTTTGTTGCCGGTCAGCACCAAGTCGATGCAATAGCTGCAAACGCCCATCACCACAAAGCCATAAATGATGGCCTGGATCTTGTCGGTCTCCAGCACAAAATAGGAACTGGAGATGATGATAATGTCAAGGAACAGGATGACACGGCCTTGCGAGATGTTACGGTACTTGCACACCATCATGGCCACGATATCGGTGCCGCCTGTGCTGCCGCCCTGGGTGAAGGCAATGCCGATGGCTGTACCCGCCAAAGCGCCGCCGATCAGGGAGGAAAGGAACTTGTCATCCACCAAAGGCGCCATCTCACCGGCCAAAATGGGATCGGTGATGAAATGCTGCAAGATGGAGAAAAACACGGAGGCCATGATGATGGAATACACCGTCTTGATACCGAACGAAGGCCCCAGCACCTTCAGCGAGATCAGCACCAGGATGCCATTGATGACAAAAACGGAGATACCTGTGGAGATGCCCGTGGCATAAAAAATCAAGGTGGCGATACCGCTCACGCCGCCGCCCAGCACATGCTGGGGAATCAGAAAGCCAGTCCAGCCGAAAGCCATCAACAGCAGCGCGAAGGTGATGATGACGTATCGCTTGACTTCAGCCAAAAGGTTTGTTTTGTTGGTCTTCATTGCTCGTTCGTTTTAATGTCCAAAATGCCATCGCGGTTCACCATCACATGGAAAGCCTTGTACTCCACCTGATCGTTCCACTTGAACTGGAGCACGAAATGCAGGAAATAGACGCGCTCGGCCGTCAGGGTCAGCAACTGGTGGTTTTCGTCCAGGCTGGTGACCATCGACTCGGGGTTGTCCATCTTCTTGGTCAGGTAGTTGATATGGTAACGGATGATGTCGTTGATGCCCTTGAAGTCGTAATTGTATTGGTTTTTCAGCACGGCATTGTCGATCTCCACACGTTTGCGGTAGAGGATGATTTTCTCGTCAAGGAGCTTGTTGTCAGCTTCAAGTCTGTTGCGGTTGCGCAGCTTAAGCACCTCCTCTGGCACCTTGTCGTCCGTGATGAAGTCCATGCCTTCCTTGATCCAGCCCACCTTGCGGTCCTTGATGTTGACCACGGTCTTGTTGTCGTAGTATTTGTCCTTCAACTGATAGGCAAACAGCCAGCGGGTGAGTTCCTTGATGCGGTCCTTCAGGATGTAGAAAAGGACGAGGATGAAGAAAATCAGGCTGGGATAATTGCCCAAGTATTTCTGGAAGGGCATGGTGACCATGAGATACACCATCATGGCAAGGCCTGCGGCCAGGCTGAAGGAGATCTGTTTCACCGCCTGTCCGTCCTGGGTGGTGTTGGATTTCAGGAACAAGGCACTCTCGATGTATTTCTTCAGCAGGCTGTGGCGATAAATCAAACGACGGTTATTGTCCCTGTCGTCATTCACCACGTGGCTATAGCCTCGTTCGGTCTTATATTCCTTTTCGTCGTCAAGCATGTCGGCCAAGGCTTTGTAGGCGTCCTTCAGCTCATGCCGGTTGGAAGCGCTGATAGCCTCAAGCACCTTCATCGTGCGGATGCCAGCCTGATGGCTGATGAACTCATCGGCGAAGCCAAATTTCGTCAACGTTTCCTCGTGGTTCGGCCCGACCAAGTCGCGGAGCCTTCGGAACGCCTGCAACACACGGCTCACATCGTCGGCATACACCATACAGCGTTCGTAGGTGAGCGAGTCGTCGGCATGGGTCATGATGTTCGCCGATTCGTTGCGGATGGAGCTTTTGAAAATGGAGGCAAACAGCTTCAGCTGGAACTCGAACTCGTCGAGATGATCCTGTGTGGGTTCGCTGAGCCAGGTTTCGAGGGCTTTCCTCACATGGTGGATGGGGCTTCCCTCGCCATCCACCATCTGTTTCAGCGTAAAGGCCGGGGTAAGCAAGCGTACGTTCGACTTCATGTCGCTGAAAAACCGATCCTTGCTGTAGGTGCTTTTGTTGATATCCAATCCATTGGGCAGAAAAATCCACGAGTTCACATCAAAGTGGTCCACCTTGATGTCCTCTCTCCCACTGAATCCAACCTTGAATTCGATGGAGAACTTATCGTGTATTTTTGTTTGAATATCAATCATGGTTTCAAGGCATTAAAAGAATCCAGGGGTGATGCCAAGCCATTTCAGCACCGTTTCGCCCCACGCCAGGATCAGGAACCAGGCAAAGGTCATCATGGTGATACCATATTTGAAGGCGTCGGTTTGGCTGTACATGTTGGTATTGTAAAGCAGCGCTGCGGGTTTGCTGTTGAAAGGCAGCACGTAGCAGTGCTCGATAAGCATGGCGACGGGCAACGAGAGGCTCATCAGCGGGAAGCCGAAACGGGCCTCCACGCCGAGGGCGATAGGCACAAACACCATCGTACGGATGGTTTTGCTTTGGAACACGAGGCCGGAATACATCATCAAGAAGGTCAGGATGACGTAAAGTACCCAGAATGGCGTGTTTTCAGTGATGCCGAGGCTGTCGAAGCCCGCATTGACCATGGTGTTTGGCAGGTCGGTGGCGTTGAGGCCTGAGCCGAGGGTATAGGCACCGGCCGAGAACAGCATCAGGTGCCAGGGGATGTCGACGTCGTTCCATTTCACCACGCCGATGCCCGGTAACAAGGCAAGAATGGCACCGAGCAAGGCCACGATGGTCTCGTCGATCTCGTGGAAGGTGCCTTTGGTGACCCACAGGAAGAGTACCAGCACAAAGATACCCACAGCCTTGTACTCTTGAGGTTTCATCTTGCCCATGGCTTTGAGCTCGTCCCTTAAACGCTCCAAACCGCCTTCAATCTGAGGCTTTTGCTCTTCCTTCTTCATGGGGAAGAACAGATGGATGCCCAGGAACAGGCCGACCACCAGCGTGATCACACTCATGGGACCCACGGCCACCAGCCAGTCGGAATAGCCGAAATCGCAACTGCCGGCGAAACCGGCGATCAACGAGATCGCCAACAGGTGAGCGCCGCTACCCGTGTAGAAGGCATTGGCACCGACATTCACCTGGAACAGGTTTTGGATGACGAGGTTTCGTCCGAAGTTGTTGCGATGGTCGCCCGAAGCGCCGTAAATGGCGCACACCGTCATGAAGATGGGCAGCATGATGGTGGCTTTCACCGTAGTTGCGGAGATAAAGGCCGACAACACCAGGTTGATGATCAAAAAGCTCCAGAGCACGCCCTTGGCGCTCTTGCCGAACTTGATCACGAAGGCCAAGGCCATTCGTTTGGCGAACTGAGTCTTGACCAACATGCTGGCCAGCACAAACGAAAGGATGTTCAGCCACATGACCGGATGACCGAGTTGCGCTAGCGCCTCCTTTTGGGTGGTGACGTTGCAAATCACCGTGCCGAGGATGATCAATAAGGAGGTGAGGTAGTTTGGAATGGCTTCCGTCATCCACAGGATGAGACCTGCCACAAAGATGGCGAACATGGCATAATTGGATCGAAGGAAGGCATCCGCACCGATCTCATTGAAGCGTTTCAAGGCTTTTGCAGTCAGCATGTCGGGATTGAGGTTGTCGATGAACCCGATGGGGACAAACCAATAGAGTAGCACAAAAGCGATGATGGCGATGGGTCCGCCGAGGCGGGCCATCCACTTCTCGAAGGAGGATTTCTGCATCTTGGGCAGTTTTTCCACCTTATAATTATTCATGTCAAGCGGGTCGAAAGCCATAGTAAAGTGAGAGGTGAGAGAAGTAGAGACGGTGCGTGCACCGTCTCTACCATTTGATTATTTCCAGTTCTTATAAGGATTCTTCATCAACATGGAGTTGAAATATTTGGGATCGCCGGTGACCTCCTCGCCGAGCCATGCGGGCTTGTCGAAGGGTTCGTTCTCGTCGGTGAGCTCCACTTCGGCTACAGTCAGACCGTCGTTGTCGCCGTAGAACTCATCCACTTCCCAAGTGTGTTTCCCGTCGGTGTTCTTCACAAGATAACGAGTCTTGTCGATCACGCCGGGTTCGCAGATCTCAAGGAGTTGTTGCACTTCCTCGACAGGGATTTCCTTTTCCCACTCAAAGCGGGCGGCGCCAGAAGCATTACCAATGCCCTTGATGGTGATGAATCCCTTTTCGCCTTTCACTCTCACGCGAACGGTGCGCTCAGGCACGCTGGAGAGATAACCTTGGGTGATGCGGGTAGCCTTGAAGGCCTCAGCCTTGAAGTCGCCTTTCACCAAGAACTTCTTTTCAATTTCCTGTGCCATGGCTTATTCGTTTGCGAGCGGTTTGTCGGACATGCCGATGACGCGCTTGATTGCCTGTAAATAGTTGATATTCTCGACACCTTCGAGACCCACATCCTTGATGGTCTTCTTGATGTCCTCGATCTCTGTCGACTCGGAGTTGATGGTGACGATCTTGGCGCCATTGATCAGCACTTCGCCGAACTCACAGATGGTGTCGTTGACCATATAGCCGAAGCGGCGCTTGTGGACGCGGACGGCAGCCAGGTCGGGATTAGCCTTCACCATGGCGATGAACTCATCGTAGGTATAGGTATCCTTGGTGAGCTTGGGCATCTCCACCATAAAGGCGGGGAACACTTCCTTCTCAAGCACCTCGCGGCTGATGGGGAACTCGCCCTTCATGAGAGGATTCCATTGCTCGAGGCCGTCAACGGTTTGGACGTAGGTCTTGATGTCCATCTTACCGTTGCGGATCTTGGTATTGTTGATATCGTTCTTGCGGGAGATGATGTAGATCTCGTCGCTGAGACGCTCCCAAACTTTCTCGGGGACAGGTGCCGAGAGACGGGCCATGCGTTTGTGGGCCTCGCAGAAGCACTGTCCGAAAGAGCGGAACTCAAATCTTGGTTTCGACTCTTCGCCGATTTTCATTTCTTCTTTTGCCATTGTATGTCTTTTTAAAAGGGGGCGAACACAAGTCCGCCCCTATCCATTATTAATCTTGTGGAATGTCTTCGCCTTCGGCCGGGTTGGCTGCACCTGGAGTGGCATCGGCAAGTTTCCAGTCACCGCCGTCAGGAACACGAGCGTATGAGGAAGGCTTCACATCTGAAATGGTTTGACCCCATTCGCCTGTGGTACCTCTAGTGAAAATGTCTCTTTCAGTGCCATCGCTCATGAAGAGGGCGATACGCACGGTCTTCTTGGATGAGAGGCCACTGTGGAAGGTCAAGTTCTCGGCATAGCCAGCTTGGGCGCCACCTTCACCGGTAACATCCTCGCTATAAAGCAGGACATAACCATGGGCAGGAACCACGATAGTGGCATCGGCAGTCCAGACCGGATCAGTCTTATCGTCCTTCATAATATACCAACCATTGATGGAGAGTTCAAGTTCACCCTTGTTATAGATCTCGATGAACTTGGTATCGCCGTTCAACTCATTGAGTACAATGTTGGTGTAGTCAGGAGTCGGAGCCGGAGGTGTGACACCGCCTTCGAGGCCGAGGAGCTTGGTTTCGCCATCCACGTTGGCTGCGCCAGGAGTGGCATCGGCATAGTACCATTCACCATCTGAATTACGGCTGTAGGAAGCCGGAGCAGGGATGAGCGACGGGTCGTTGGCATCGATGTTGACAAGATTGAAATCGTCGATGCTTTCACCAGCGGGGGTCTTCAGCTCAATACGGACGTTCTTCTTGGCAGAGAGACCACTGTGGAAAACATAGTTGGCGGTATCGATTTCCGGATGGTCGAGGATGACATCCTCGCTGTAAAGGAGGAGATAAGCACCAGCCTCAACAGTCACAGCGGTTTTGCCAGTCCAAACCACCTTGTCAGTATCCTTGTAAATGGTCACACCGCTCATGTTGATGGGATTCTCACCGGCATTGTAGATCTCGATGAACTTGTCGTTACCGTTCAATTCATTCAGGCGAAGCACAGTGTAATCAACAGGTGTGGCACCGACTTCATATTCCATGGTAGCTGAAGTGGCAATCAGTTCACCAGTAGCCACGACGTATAATTTCACTTTGGTGCCATCGGGATAGCCAGGGATATTGGCGACATAAACATCTTTTTCAGCACTGCCAGCCATGTCAACTGCAACTTCCTCACCTTCGTTAACAATATAGTGCAACTTGGCGGTGAAATCCTTGAAACTGGTGATGGTAGCCTTCACCGTGACAGGAACATCGGCCTGTACGGCAGGGTTATATGAAACATTGGAGATGGTAACGCCCGGATACTCAGGATCCTTGACGCACGAAGCCATCACAACGATAAGGGCTAATGCCGCAAATAATATCTTTTTCATGTCAATTTCAATTTTAAGTTAAACAATAGTTGATTTAGAAAGCAACCTGGAAACGAGCCAGCAGCATGTGGTAGTTGACACCGGCTTCGCCGTCCTTTTCAACAATCTTGGTGTAGTCCTTGGTGGGGATAGGTTTGCCTTCGGCATCAAGACCTTCGGTACCGACATAGAGCTTGCCCTTGCCGTTTGCGTAACGGTCGTTGTTGACATACTGATAGTTGAGGGCGATCTTGGTGTTCTTGCCAAGGTAGAAATTGATGGCAGCACCATAGAGTTCGGCTGAACCGCCAAAGACGGCGAGGTCAGTGGAACGGCCTTCATAGTCGTTCATGTCGATGAATTCATACTTGCCAGCGAGTTCAATGTCACCCCAACTACGGCCGTTACGGGTACGGTTGAACTTGGCACTACCTGAGTCGTAGCTCTGCTTGCCGCCGAAGAGGAGGTAACCTGCTTCAACATACCAGCCATAGAAGTGATAAGGCTTGTCGAGAACGACCTTTTCAGGATCCATATAGGTCCAGTCTGACATCCAAGCGCTTTCAACACGGAGACCGCCGACATGGCCTGCCAACTCAGCAGTGGCGATCAAGCTGTGGTCGGAATCCTTGAGCTCATCGGTGTCGATGTATTTCTTGCGGTTGATGTTGGTGGCGTTACGGCAGCTGAAACGAGTGACTGCGTATGAGCCCTTCTCATCGGAGGTCTTGGGCTGGGTGTACATGAAAGCGCCGCCCAGATGGATACCGTAGTCAGACTCGTTGATAGGACGAACCACGATCTTGCCGAGGTAGGAAAGACCTTCGTTCATGCCATAGCTCTTGTTGTTGTCTTCAACATAGGTACGGGTCTCCTGTCCTTCGATCTCCTGGAACAGGACGCTACCGCTGCCGAAGAAGTACTTGTTGCTGTACTTGGCAAACACGCCAAGGTGACGGCTGGGAGCGAAAGCGCTGACCACCATCGGGCGCTCCATGAACTCGAGGTAACGAGAAGAAGTATTGCGTGACAGCGAGAAGTCAGGTTTCTGGCTACCAACGCTGAACTGCCAGTTCTTAAGGCCGTTGTAACGAACAATAGCGTCTTTCAGTTCGAAGGAACCGTTGGCCAATTCCATATCGACCTCACCGTACCAATCGCGGTTGATTTGGGTCTTCACGGCAAAACGGGCACGGCGGATGCTGGCACCGTCACCAATGGGATCTGCCCATTCCTGAGCACCGAAATAGTGGGCAAAGTCCACCTGAACCCTGGAGTCAAACCAGAATTTGAAGTCTTTGTCCTTCGATTCGAAGACAAGGATGCCATCACGCTCGGTGGCATTCACTTCCTTCACGGTCACTTTGTTGCCATACTGGTCGACGGCTTGATCCGTCTTCTGGGCAAAGGCCATTGTTCCAATCACGAACAATGCGGCCATCAAAAATGAAAACTTTTTCATAATGCAAATGTTTAGTTAAACAAGTATTATTAGTATGGTATTTTGGTTATCTTTAATTACTTGATACCCAATTTCTTGGCGATATCCTTTGGAAGGGCGTCCTTATGGACGACGATGTTCAGGGTCTTGTAACGCACGAAAGCCTTGGAGGCGTACCAAATGCCATGATATTGGCCGGCGTCGCCCCAGCTGTTCTTCACGATGAAGTATTCATTGCCGATCTGATCCTTGGCGGTGCCGTAGATCAACATGCCGTGGTCGTCGCCCGTCTCGTAGTTATCGTAAGCGATCTGACGCTCCTTCTGGGTGACCCACTTCTGAGGGGTAGGTTGGTTCATGGCCTCTTTCTTGCGGTCGGCGGCGCTCATGCCCAACCAGTGGGCCATATCGCTGCCTTGCAGGTCCTTTTCCTTGGCGTCAAGGTCGGGAAGCACGGCCACACCAGCCATCTTGCCACGGAGCCAGCCCGACTCGCTGACGTCAGAACCCCAAGCGATCGGATAACCCTTCTCGATGGCATTGTCCATGACCTGCATGAACTCATCGATGGGAAGGTTCCAAGCCCGTCCCCAGCGCCAGTTGTCCTGCACTTCGATGACAAACTGCTCATAGAAGGGATGATGGGTGAAGGAGGTCAGGTTGACATAGTCGTCCATGTTGAGACCAGTGGACTCGGCGAAGCTCATGGGCGTGTATTTCTTGCCTTTGTAGGTGAACTCGGTCGGAGGCACGCCAAGGTAAGCGTCGTAGATGCCGGCGAGACCCTTCTTCCACAAGGGTTGGCCATCGGGATCCATCTGGATCTTACGGCTCTTGATGACACCTTCCACGTATGGATCGGTCACAGCGGAGAGTTCGGTGAAGTTCGACAGTGAGTCGCCGTGCATCTTGCCGGCAGGCATCAGCTCGTCAGGAACGAGGCCGTAGTGCTTGATGGCGTAAAGCACGTCACCAAAGGAACCGCCTTGTGAGAACGAAACGTCGCCGTGGGTACGGACAGCGGCCTCAGCGCGGTCAAGGTAGGTCTTGTAAACAATGTACATCTCAGAAAAGTCGTACTCTGGCTTGCCCATGCGGAGCAGTTCAGCCTCGAAGAAAGCCAGGCTGGAGTAGCACCAGCAGGTACCGGCCTGGTTCTGGTCCTTCACGGAGGTGACGGGCAATTCCTTAATGGTTTCAAACTTGAAGCCTTCGCCTTCTTTTTCATCGGGTTTCGGCATTGGAGGTTGTGGTTGTGCGACGGCGGCGATGCTGAGCATCACGGCGGCAGCTGTCAGAAAATGTCTGATTTTCATAGTTTTAGATTTATTTGAGATTTAACGATTTTTTCATGGATTTGGAAAGGGCGTCCTTATGGAGCGTGAAGAAGATGGTGTACAGCCTGACATAGGACTCAGAGCAGTACCAATAGCCTTCGTTCGGGCCGGCAGGACCCCAAGAATTCTTGATCTTATAATATTTGTTGCCGTTCTGATCCTTGGCAAGACCCACCACCAGCATGCTGTGGTCATCGCCGGCATCCCAGTTGTCGTAAGCCTTCTGGTGATCTTCGTCGGTGATCTTCTTCTCGGCGACGATCTCTTCCCAAAGCTTCTCGTCCTTGGGATCCTCAGGCACGATGCCCACGCCTTCCTTGCGTGAGAAGCCCGGGTTGCTGACATCCTGCGCCCAGCCCACGGTGTAGCCGTGTTCAAGGGCATAGTCCAAAGCGCCCATCAGCTCGTCGAGGGTCATGTTATAGGCCGGCGTCCAGGTCCAGTTGTCGGGGATCTCCACCATGCAAGGCTTATAGTTCTCCTCGCTGGCAAACGAGCAAATTTCGATGTAGTTGTCAGGATTGATCGGATAGGCCTCGGCAAACGACTTGGCGGTGTATTTCTTGCCATCCACGGTGAAGTCCTCCGGAACATCGCCCAGATAGGCGTCCAGCACGCCCTGAAGCGCCTTGGGATACACCGGCGAGATTTTCTTGTTGCCGTTCTTGATGACGGCACGGGCCACACCATCGATGACGGCGTTCATTTCACCATGCGTATGGCGCTCCTCGCCGATCACCTTGCCGGTATAAGCCTCTTCGGGCATCATGCCGTACTTATTGATCATGTAGAGCACGTCGCACACCTCGCCGCCTTGACTGAGAGTGCTGTTGCCGTGCATGCGCACGAACTTGGCCACCTTCTCCGTCCAGGCGTTACGAACGACGAACATCTCCGAAAGGTTGAACTCCTTGCCGTACATACGGAGGATTTCCGCCTCCACAAAGCCGATGCCGGCAAAGCACCAGCAGGTGCCGGAACTGCCTTGGTTATCAACCGCGGTATGCGGCACGTTCAAGGTTTCAGTGATCTGATACACCGGTTTCTTCTCTTCCTTGTTCTCGGTTTCCTGAGCCAAAGCCAAGGAACTTACGCCCATCAACAGGGCGATTGTCAAACATCTTGCGATTCTATTCATGGTATAATTCTATTATTGTTATCTAACCACGGCCTTGATCACCTTATTGCCTTTGCTGACCAAATAAGAGCCCGGACGCAGTTCAATGGAGCAGCGCTGCACTTGGGTTCTAGTGGCCACCACACGGCCCAGCAGGTCATAAACGGTAAGGTCGGTCGGCTCAACGTTCTCCACGATGAGGCAACCGTTATTGTCGTAGACCTTGAATCCATCTTCATGATTCTCATCCACGGCGGCGTCAAGGCTTGAACAATACACCGTAAAGCGTGTGTCGTAATTGGTTGACGACATGGAGCAGGAGAGCCATTGGTTAAAGATCGGAGTGGAAGTCACCATATTGTACATCCCTTTGCTCACCATGGTTCCCCAGAAAGCATCCAATCCACGGATCGAAGAGGCGTCGACGGTATGGTCAAAGGTGTTTTCGAAAACGTCGCGATCGATCCATTCATCACCATTGTAAACTTTAACGGTCTTCTTCACCAGGTTGCCTTGCTCATCATAGAAGAATTCACTAAAATCGTTCAGTTGAGGTTCCGCAGAATTCTCGCAGTCGTACAAAGTGATCGTTTTGATCCGTCCGTTCTCAAAGGTGTTGTCATAGATCTCAGACAGGCTCCAACCGCCTCCGCCCCAGAAGGCTCTATAATAAATCCTAAAGGAGATGCATTGCTGGTCTTCATCATAAAGGAGCGAATCCATGGCATAATCTATCAAGTTGTTTCCCCAAAAGGCGACTGAAGTGAGCTCCCTGACCGGTTTACCATACTCGTTATACTCAACGGTCGCTATGTAAAACAAATCCCAATCGCCGGGGTTGTTGCCCGGTTCGTATTCGGAGGAGTTGATCAAACGGTTTTGGTCGTCATATTCATAAACGTCAAGATACTGATACTCCCATGCTCCGTCCGACCAAACCAGATAGGTCGCCGTTGACTCCAAACGCTCTCCACCTTGGAAGATATAGGTGATGGAATCGATGGAAGTCGGTTCCCAATCGTTATTGACCCATTGGTATTTGATGGTGCAATCCAAGGCACCGTCCATGAGATTGACACGTTTCTCGGTCTTAGCCGAAGGTACCCAGTTATTGTTTTCCAAGGTATAGGTCGTGACCACCGACAGGTTGTCGCCAAAAGTGAAGACCTCTTTCCATTGGTTCATGTCGAAATTGTTAGACCCGATCACACTGTCGAGTTTCATGGTATAGTCACGGATGGTGGGCTGTTGGGCGTTGAGGCACAAGGCCGTTGCGATTATGATAAAGGAAAATATTGCTTTTTTCATGGTTATCCGATTTTTGCGTTATTTCACCAAGACGACTTTACGGGTGCGGATTCCTTGATCCGTAGCCATTTTGAAATGATACACTCCAGACGGGAGATCTGAGAGGTTGATCGTCAGTTCGTAGCTATCGGCCTGACGTTGTAAGAGCTTTTGGCCTGTCATGCTGAACACCGCGACTTCCTTGAGGCCTTCGGCCTGAATGGTCACCGCGTCCTTGGCGGGATTCGGGAAGATTGCCACGTCCATCGCAGTGTTCTCACTAACGGCGTAGGCGCCGTAGAACACCTTGTTCGACGGGCTTGACTCGATGAAATCACGCATGCCGGTAACGTAATAGACCTGATAATCCTCGTCAGTGCGGATCTCATCCACATACTGGGTGTCGGTAAGGCCGCTAACCAGCAATTGTCCATTGCAATACAGGTTATATGAATCGGCGAGCATGGCAGGTTCCCAACGCAGCAACAGGTGCTGGCTGCCTTGTTCCTCGAGGGTCAGCCCCGAAGGAATGTGTGTACGGTTGATCTCGACGTAAAGCAAGTCGGGATTCTGCAACGACTGGGCTGGGATCGATTCCACCAAGTCGGGACTGTATACGGCTGTGATTCGATAGTAGTAATGGTTGCCATCCTTCACGTTGAAAGCATCGGTATAGGTAGTGTTGGAAGCATTAACCAGCTTAAGGCGCGTGAATTCCTCACCCCACGCCCTGCGATAGATGGTGTATCCCGCAAGTTTGTCGTCGTTCACGGGTCTCTCCCAAGTCAGCTTCACCTTCTTGTTTTCCAGCAGCTCGGCGTCAAAGTTGCGAGGAGCTCTCTCGTCATCCACCATGGCGCAAACCGTATTCGAAGGATCCGTCTCCCCTTCAAAGCAGAAGGCGGTCACGAAATAGCTATGGGCGTCCAGCGCCTTTTCGGTATCGGTGAAGGTGGTGGCGTCAGAGGCCATGCCGTATTGAAGCCCGTCACGATAAATCACGTAACCATAACCTGGATCCTGAATGCCCGTCCAGTTGAGGACCACGTCGTTGCCTACCACCTCGGCCTTCAAGTTCGACGGATGGTGCAAGGTGGTTTCACCACCGCAGGTATTCACCATCTCATAGAAAGTGCCCTGAGGCATCGTTGATGAAAGACCGAGGAAGGCGAACACCTGATGTTGTTCCGAATCCAGTATCTCGATGCCAAGATCGAGGGTGTCGGCGGGTGCCGTATAACGGATGGAGATCCAGCCTTGTGGCAATTCTACCTCATAGCTATTCTCGGTTTGATCAGCGGTGAGTTCCGCCACAGTGACTCCAGAGGAATTCACGAAGGCCAAGGCACCGCCGTTCCATCCATCAGGCTCTGAAGAGAAGAGCTTTACCATCCACATACAGGTGGGACCCAGATTGATGCCGTTGACATTGGCACTACGGCCGGTAACGCCTTGGCAGATGGCATAGACCGAATAATTCACTGTGATGGGCTGTCCCGATTGATCCACAAAGGTCATGGCTGCTCCTGGAGTAGGATTGTCAACCGTATGAATCACCTTGTTGTCGCGCGTCACCACCAATTGATCAATGGCGTTGAGCGGATCTCCTGTCAGCGTGGTGGAAGGATTGGTCCAGGAGAGGGTCACCGAAAGTTCCATGTCGCCATTGGGCACTGCCGTGAAGAGGCTGGGCGCCGATGCCGTGTTCAAGAACACTTCCCTGGGCACGTAGTTGGTGACGACTTCCTGATAGTAGTTGAAAGCATAGCTTGACACGTTGAGTTCGTCAATGGCAAAGAAGCCGTCGCCCGAGCCACTCCAACCCCAGTTGAAGTGGAACAGATCGTTTTCGTCATAGCCGTCGCACACAAAAGCGTGACCGCCATTGCCGCCTGTATCCTGACCTGAATAGTAGCAAGGCCAGCCACGGTCGAACTGATCCTTCAACAGTGCTTGGAAGCCGCCCAAGGAGTAGTCATCGCGATCGATCAATCGGCAGCAATTGGTATAGTCGAAGTATTTCAGCACCGCATCGGGGACTAAGTAGGACTGGGAACCACTGCCGCTTGGGCTATAGCTCATGTCAACCGCAATGCCGCAATGGTACATGAACTTTGCAATGGCGTCGATATTCTCTACTGGCGATTCAGCATTGATGCTGTTGGGCATCAGGTCAAAGTCATAATGCGCCTCGCTGAAGTTGGCCGACAGCTCTCCATATTCCTGATGAATGTAGGAATGGTGGCCATGGCCCTGGGTGGGGTATCTCCAATAGTTCATCACCTGCGACATGGCTGTGGCGACGCACCCCGCATAGGAACGTCCTTGGCCTTCGGTCATGGGGCAGAACTTATTGTAAGGAGCATTTTGATTCCATTTGGTCTGCACCAGGTGGAAGGCTCCCTTGTTGCTGTTACGCGAAGGCAGCTGGCCATCTTCCAGCAGGGCTTTCCATTCACTTTGGACTTGGTCATCTCCCTGGTAGAAAGCCTGCAATGCGGCTTGACGGCCTTCGCTGAGGTTGTCGAGGTAATAAAGCATTTCGGGTGATGGGTTTTCGGTAGGGAAAGCACCCTCATCGGAGTAACCTACAATCGGACGGAAACAGTCGTCAGCAGAGACGATGACGAAGCCTGTTTGGCCGATATTGTAAACAAAATATGCGTCCGTAACCATGACGAGGCGCATTTCATCGGTCCTTGTGACCGAGCCAAGAGCGGTTTGGGCGAACTGTCCGCCAGCTTTCCGCGCAACGGTTTCATCCACCGGCGCTGCCATCAGCTGACTGATTCCCAACAAGATAGCAAGTAATACGAGTAGTTTTTTATTCATTATAGTATGGTTTTAACATTGCTTTATTATATCTAAGGTGTCAAAAGTAGTAAAAAAAATGTTTTCCTAGGAAAAAAAAGAAAAAGTTTTTTTTCCATCATTTTGCCCGACCAGGAACGACATGGAGAATTTTCAAAATAATCAAAACTAGTATTTATTAATAATGTTATTATAATTAAAACTTTTGGCTCATCAAATCGGTACATTCAGCCAGATTAAAACAACTCGAGAAGATGGAACTGGTTTGGGAAAAATAAAAAAAGGGGGTTGCCAACAACGCCCCCAAAGCCGCTTGCCCGACCTGTCCGTTAACCACCCAACACACAATAAAGCAAGATGTGAGGGCTTTGGCAAATGGACAATGCAAAGATACAACTCTTTTTTTAATATCACATCATTTAAGTAATAATATTTTCAAAAAACCAAAATTTTGCTTTTTTCCCAAAGTTTTTCTTATCTTTGTAGCTTCTGTAGAATCATCATCATCAATGACAATAAAATGAAAATTAACCTACTAAAATGGGCGACAACGCCACGCAAATCAGCTCGTCGGAAGTCTTTACCGAGAACGACGGCAGCGAATGGTGGGGCGAACTGGATGAAGCGGGCTTGACCAATGAGCAGATGTACATGATTTTGGTTGAAAACGCATGTACGGTCGAGCTGCAAGGAATGCCTGCCAATCCCGCGGATCATCCCATCACCATCAACCCATGTGTACTTCTCCAACAGCACCGAAACAAAAACTTTGATAATTGGAGGAGCGAAAGCTAAAGGTAATCAATAAAAAAAGTACGTATATTTACCATTTTTCCTATCTTTGCAAGTCAAAAAGTGGAAAAACCATGGAAAACTATAAGCTGATGAACGTGGCCGACGGCCGCATGTTCGACGATCAAGGATGGACGCTCGACGATCCTCAAGGCCAGACTCCGAGCCTTGTGAGAGCCATCTACCCACAGAAGAAACTGCATGTAGGCGACGACAAGCTGGGACTATACAAATTCGCCGACTGGATGCCGATCAAACGGGTGCTGGAAAACCCCTCCTGCCCTATCACCTACAAGAGCGAGAAACTGGCCAAAAAGCTGGGCCTCAACAACCTATATATCACCTTCAGCGGCTGGTGGCCGGCCAAAGGCGCCAACATGACCACCTGTTCCTTCAAGGAGACTGAGGCCTTCTCGGTGTGCGCCCGACTGGGTGAAGCCCAAAAAGACCAAGTGTTGGTGGTAGCCTCGGCAGGCAACACTGCCCGCGCCTTCGCCAAGGTGTGCTCCAACAACGGTATCAAGTTGCTGCTTTGCGTACCTCAAGACAACATCAAGGCCTTGTGGTTCGACAAGCCGCTGAATCCCTGCGTGAAGCTGATCACTACTGCATCGGGCAGCGACTACTTCGACGCCATCCAGCTCTCCAACTTCGTCTGTGAACATGAGGGCTTTCTCGCCGAAGGCGGCGCCAAGAACATCGCACGCCGCGACGGCATGAGCACCACCATGATGTCGGCCGTCACGACCATCGGCCGCATTCCTGACTTCTACTTTCAGGCCGTGGGCAGCGGCACCGGTGCCATCGCCGCTTGGGAAGCCAACCTGCGCTTCCTCGAGGACGGTCGTTTCGGACAGAACAAAGCCCGTCTCTTCGTCTCGCAAAACAAGCCATTCGTGCCCATGTACGAAGCTTGGAGGCAAGACTCACGCGCCCTGTTGCCCTACGATCCCGACCAGGCACGCAAAGACGCCGCCGAGATCTGCGCCCCCGTGCTCTCCAACCGCAAGCCGCCTTACGGCTTGGCCGGAGGACTGTATGACGCGCTCAAGGACACCCAAGGCGACATCCTCGCCGTCAGCAACGACGAGGCCAACGCCGCCAAGCATCTCTTCGAGGAGACCGAAGGCATCGACATCTACCATGCCGCAGCCGTGGCCCTGGCGTCGCTCATCCAAGCCATCCATATTAATAAGGTAAAACCAGACGATGTGATCATGCTCAACATCACCGGAGGCGGCGAGAAGCACTTCATGGAGACCCACACGATCCATCATTTGGAGCCCAGCCACATCTTCCCGATTGGCTTTACCAAAGCCGATGTCAGCGAGGTTTTGAAGACGCTGGTGAAAAAATAATTCGTAAAAAATCAAAGATTTAGTTGTACAATCAAAAAATTGTGTAATTTTGCAGTCCGAAAATTTAGAGACATGTACGCAATTGTAGAAATAGCAGGACAGCAGTTCAAAGTCACGAACGGTCAAGAGATCTTCGTCAACAGACTGCAAGGTGAAGAAGGAAGCAAGGTTTCTTTCGACAAAGTATTATTGATTGACAACGAGGGCGCTACCCAGATTGGTACTCCCACGGTTGCTGGTGCCAACGTCGAGGCGACGATTAAGGAGCACTGCAAGGGCAACAAAGTCATCGTCTTCAAGAAGAAGAGAAGAAAAGGTTACCAGACCTCCAACGGCCATCGCCAGTATCTGAGCAAGGTCGTCATCGACAGCATCGTAATGTAAAACCCGAAAAAACAGAATAAGATATGGCACACAAGAAAGGCGTCGGTAGTTCCGAGAACGGTCGTGAGTCCGCAAGTAAGCGACTCGGAGTGAAGATTTTCGGTGGACAAGCAGCCATTGCTGGCAACATCATCGTCCGTCAGCGCGGCACCAAGCACAACCCTGGCAAGAACGTCGGCATGGGCAAGGATCACACCTTGTATGCTTTGTGCGACGGCGTCGTGGAGTTCGTGAAGAAGAAAGACAACAAGTCGTACGTCTCCATCGCCCCGGTTGAAGGTACAATCGCCGAATAAAAATCGTTCTCATCATACATTTTTTACCGACCATCAATACGGTGGTCGGTTTTTTTCGTTTATTTTTGCGAAAAATTTCAAATAGCGTCAAGCAATGTTAGTTTTATCCTACATCAGAGATCACAGAGAAGAAGTGATCGAACGCCTGTCCATCAAGAACTTCACCAACGTCGCCCTTATCGACGAGATCCTGAAGCTGGACGACGAACGTCGCGCCACACAGAAGCAGTGCGACGAAACGCTGGCCGCGCTCAACAACAACGCACGCGTTATCGGCGACCTTTACAAGCAAGGCAAAGCCGCCGAGGCCAACGAACTGAAAGCGAAGAACAACGAGATGAAGGAACTCTCCAAGACCCTCTCCGACCGTCTGGAGGAGATCAAGAACTTGATCCAGACCAAGCTCGTGGAGATTCCCAATACGCCCCGCATCGACGTGCCCCGTGGCACCACTGCCGCCGACAACGTCAACGTGCACCAGGAAGGCGACATGCCTCAGCTCTACGAAGGCGCCAAGCCCCATTGGGAGCTGCTCAGCCAGTACAACCTGGCTGACTTTGACCTTGGCAACAAGGTCACTGGCGCCGGCTTCCCCTTCTACAAAGGCAAAGGTGCCAAACTGCAGCGCGCGCTGATCAACTTCTTCCTCGATGAAGCCTCAGCCGCCGGCTACAACGAGACCCAGCCGCCCGTCGTGGTGAACGAAGCCTCGGCCTACGCCACAGGCCAGCTCCCCGACAAGGAAGCCCAGATGTATGCCGTGCCGCTCGACGGGTTCTACCTCATCCCCACCGCCGAAGTGCCCCTGACCAACATGTTCCGCGACACCATCGTCAAGGAAGAGCAGCTGCCCATCAAGACCGTGGGTTACAGCAACTGCTTCCGCCGCGAAGCCGGCTCCTACGGCAAGAACGTGCGTGGCCTGAACCGCCTGCACCAGTTCGACAAGGTGGAGATCGTGGAGATCGCCAATCCCATCGGGTCCTACGACCGTCTCGAGGCCATGAAGAACCACGTGGCCGGTCTGCTCCGCAAGCTGGAACTGCCCTTCCGCATCCTGCACCTTTGCGGCGGCGACATGAGCTTCACCTCCGCCACCACCTACGACTTTGAGGTGTGGTCGGCAGCCCAGCAGCTCTGGCTGGAGGTCAGCTCCGTGTCGAACTTCGAGACCTTCCAGGCCAACCGCCTGAAGCTCCGCTTCAAGGACAAGAACGGCAACATCCAACTCGTGCACACCCTCAACGGCAGCGCTCTGGCCCTGCCCAGAATCGTGGCCGCACTACTCGAAGACCATCAGACCCCCGAGGGCATCTACATCCCGAAGGCCCTCCAAAAATACACCGGCTTTGACATCATCTCGTAACTTGATCATAACGGCTTTGGCTTTCTTGCTCTTGGCATGTTCGTGCCAGAGCAAGAAAGATCCCATTGCCCAACTTCAAGAGCAGCTCACCAAGGACGGTATCGCGCTTCAGAAGCTCCAAGACGACTATCAGGATCGTCTTATGGAAGATTTCCAGTGGTGCGATTCCATGCTGCAATACGTTCCCAAAGACAAGGTTGAAGAATACTTCGACGTGCTCAACCTCGCCCAGGCCTATCTGCACCAGTTCGACGCACTGTTGCCTGTGATGCAGCACGACCTGACCTACATCAACCAACAGCTGGTCAACCTGCAAAGCGACCTCGACTCCCATTACATCAACGACTCGCTAGGCATGGTCTACCTCCACGACGAGACCCTCTCCGCCGACACGCTCCACCACCGCGTGCTCTATTTCAAGGACCGACTCTCCTCACAGGACGAAGCGCTGCAATCGCTCAAGAAAAGCATCCGTAAAGACGTATCAAAATGAAGAGAGCCGTCTTGCTTTTCATCCTGTTTCTCACCTTGTCGGCTTCCGCGCAGGAACAGGAAAACTACATGGAGAAGGCCAACTATTATTACTCCAATCTCAACTATGAGCAGGCCTTCGAGTACTATTTCCTGGAGCTTGAGGCCAGACCCAACCAATACAACAACATCAAAAGCCGCCTTCAGACCCTGTTGCTCTACGACGTCAACAAAAGCATCGCCGACGAGCTGCGCATCGCCTTGCTGAAGAAGACCCAGGAGAAACCCGACAACGAGCAGTTCGCCAAGCTGCTGATGTGGTTCGCACTCCAGCAGGAAGACTATGACATCGCCTTGGAACAGTGCAAGGGCCTCGACCGAAGGTTCAACGACCAGGATGCCCAGCTCATCACCATCGCCCACATCTGTTTCGACAACGCCCAATACGAGCTGGCCAAGGACGCCTTTGAATATCTGATCACCAAAGGCAAAATCAATCCGTATTACGGCGACGCCGTGGTGGGTGCCGTCAAGACCGAGAACCAGTTGTGCAAGATCAACAACGTAAAGGATACCAAGACCTACGAGCGGCTGAGCAAGCGGATCGAGGATTCCTACAGCGAGATCGGATCGAAGGAATACCCCAACCTGGCGGAGATTCAAGCCGATATCATGGCTTACCAACTCGGCAAGTCCCAGGATGCCATCGAATTGCTGCTGAGAGTCATCGGCCAAACCAACGACAAGATACAGAAAAACCGGCTGAAGCTCAAGCTGGCAGACATCTACCTTTACAATGACGAGGTGTGGGAAGCCACCCTGCTCTATAGCCAGGTCGACAAGGCCATGAAGGAAGAGCCCCTGGGGCACGAGGCGCGTTACCGCAATGCCCAGCTGCGTTATTTCATTGGCGAGTTTGCCTGGGCCGAGACCCAACTTCATGTGCTCAAGGCAGCCACTTCCAAGCTCGTCGCCAACGACGCCATGAGCCTGTCGCTCATCATCGGCGACAACCTCGAAGCCGACACCTCCGGCATGGAACTCAAACGCCTCGCACGCGCCGATTACAAGATCTACCAGCACAGGGACGATGAAGCCCTGCCCATCCTCGACTCCATCTGCCGCGACGGCAACGAAATCAGCAAGCCCCACGCCCTGTTCCGCCTCGCCGAGCTCAAGGAGAAGAAACATCTTTACGATGAGGCTGTCCAAAGCTACCTGCAGATCGTCACCGAGTTCCCCGACAGCTACATGGCCGACGACGCCTTGATGCACGCCGCCTTGCTTGAAGACCAGCAACTGAGAAGCAAGGAAGCCGCCAAACAGCATTACGAACAGCTGATTGACGAGTATCCGACAAGCCTTTATACCGCCCAAGCCAAGAAGAATTATAGGAAGTTGGCAGTTGGAAGTTAACAGTTAGCAGTTATGAGTAACGAAGTAAGACCGAAAAAAGCCCTTGGCCAACATTTCCTGACCGACCAAAACATCGCCCGCAAGATCGTCGACCATCTCTCGCCAGATTTGGAGACCGTCATCGAAGTAGGTGCCGGCACCGGCGTGCTAACCCAATTCATGGTCAACGAGATCCTCGACAAGTTCTATGTCATCGAGATCGACCGCGAGTCCATCGAATACTTGCAGCAGCACTACCCCATGCTGGGCGACCACTTGATCCAAGGCGACTTCCTGAAGGCCGACCTCAGTAAGTACGGACAGCGCAACATGGCCATCATCGGCAACTTCCCCTACAACATCAGCAGCCAGATCTTCTTTCAGGTGCTGAAATACAAGGAACAGGTCGTGGAAGTGGTGGGCATGGTGCAGAAGGAGATGGCCGAGCGCATGGCCGCCAAGGAAGGCAACAAGACCTACGGCATCCTAAGCGTTTTGATGCAGGCTTGGTACGACATCGATTACCTCTTCACCGTACACGAAAACGTGTTCAATCCACCGCCCAAGGTGAAATCGGCCGTCATCAAGATGCGCCGCAACGCCATTACCGACCTGGGCTGCGACGAGAGACTGTTCGTCACCATCGTCAAGCAGGCCTTCAACCAGCGCCGCAAGACCATGCGCAACTCACTGAGAGCCCTGCTCGGGCAGGACATCATCGACAACGAGGTGTTCAACAAACGCCCCGAACAGCTTTCCGTAAAAGAATTCATTGACTTGACCAACTTGATCAGCTCCTCCGTGTCGCGTGGCGCACAGTGAGGAAGGCCGAGGTACAGCCCACCACGAGGATGGTGGCGAAGATCAGCAACACATCCTTGAGTTTCAGCAAGACCGGATAGGCATCCACGACATAGTTGCCACCGCTGCCGAACTTCACGAAGCCGAACTGTTGCTGCAGGATCACCAACAAAATGCCCAACAACAGCCCGATCATGCCGCCCGCCACGGAGATCAGCAGTCCTTCATTCATGAAAATGCGCCGTACCAAGCGGTTGTCGGCACCCATGGCCTTCAGGATCTCGGTGTCCTTCCGCTTGTCGATCATCAGCATGGAGAGCGAACCCACCACGTTGAAGGTGGCCAAAATCAGGATGAAGGTCAGAATGACGTATACCGCCCATTTCTCGGAATGTAAGATTTTATAAAGGGTTTCCTGCTGTTCTTGTTGGTCTTTCACGGTGAAGCCGTCGCCCAACAAGGCTTTCACCTCTTTCTTAACCTTGCCCACATCGGCCTTCGAGTCCAGGAAAAGCTCCACATTGGAGGCTTTGTCCTTGTATTCCATCAATTCCGAAAGCCATTCAAACGGCACCAACACCAGCTTTTCGTCCACTTCCTGATCGGTCACGAACACGCTTTGCACGGTCAACACATCGGTGTTGAAGCCGTTTTCTAGACTCATCTGTGAGGCGTTGCCGCGTTTGGGCACATACACCCGCAGCATCGCGTATGGATCATAGGCATTGACGCCCAGATGCCAAGCCACGCCAGCCCCTGGGATGGCAAAGTCGTGCTCCCCGTCGGACAGCAGCATGTCGGCGTCGCCGTAAACCACCTTATTCATCCGCCAGACCTTCTGGTAATCCAATCCCACGCCTTTCACCTGACCAATATGTTGCTTGTCGTTGACACGGAACAAAGCGTCCTCGGTGATGGTGGGCACCACCTGCTCCACCCCTTGTATGTCCTTGACCTGTCCCATCGGAAACGCGGTCAAATCCATGGTCTTCCCTTTCACAGGAGTGATCTGGACGTCAGGCGTGAGGCGGTTGCTCATGGAGGAAATCACCTGTTCCAAGCCGTTGAAGGCCGAAAGCACCACGATGAGCGCAAAGGCACCCACGCTAATACCAACGATGGAGATCCAAGTGATGATATTAATAAGGTTGTGGCTTTTTTTGGCCAGCAAGTAACGGTTTGCTATGAACAGCGGCAGTCTCAATTCCCGGAATGTAACAGGTTGTCGATATTCTCAATATAATCCAAGGAGTCGTCTTCGAAGAAGCGTAGCTCGGGGATCACGCGCATCTGATGGCGGATGCGGTTGCCAAGCAGGCCGCGGATGGCACGGGTGTTTTGGTTCACCTCCTCCACCACCTTTTTCTTGTCGGCCACTCCGAAAATGCTAAGGTACACATTGGCGTAACCTAGATCGGAAGTCACTTTCACGTGAGTTACCGTGATCATCAACGAAGGAACGGCAGGTTTCAATTCCTTTTGGAAAATATCACCTAATTCCTTCAATATCAATTTATTAACCTTATCAAGCCGTTTGCTGTCCATTTTTTTTTAAAAATTTCTTTAAAAAGATTTGCAAATATAAAAAAAATCTTACTAAATTTGCACACAATAATAACTAGCAATAGGAAATATCTTATCTTAATACAAACCTTTTTTAATTTAAAACCGAAGGCCCGATGGGATATAACAGGGTGAAAAACAACATGAAAAAAGTAGCATTACTCGTTTTAGCATTGGTTACCATCAGCCTCGGCTTTTCAAGCTGCGGTAAGGACAAGGCCTGCAAGTGCACTTACACCTATCAAGGTGAAACCTATTCAGGCATCGATTTCCCAGAGGATTATGGTGTTGAGACCTGCAAGAAATTGGCTGATAAGTTGGCTGTGAACAACTTGACCAGCGCCACCATCAAGTGCGAAAAACTCTAATCACACATATTATGTGGCAACAAAAAAACCTCTCGAGTTTTCGAGAGGTTTTTTTTGTTTTTATTCCTTTCGTTTCGAATCCATCAAAATCGTCACCGGCCCGTCGTTGATCAGCTCAACATCCATCATGGCGCCGAACTCCCCAGTCAGGACTTCACGGCCTGAAACCTCGTGAAGGCGTTTGACAAACAGCTCATAGAGCGGGATGGCCTGCTCGGGTCGGGCGGCACGGATAAAGCTCGGACGGTTGCCTTTCTTGGTCATGGCATGAAGTGTAAACTGACTCACCACTAAGAAAGAGCCTCCTACTTGTTTGATATCCAAATTCATCGCGTCGTTCTCGTCTGAGAAGATCCGCATCTTGGCCAGCTTGGCACAAAGCCATTCCACATCTTCTTCATTATCAGCTTCTTCGATGCCCAGTAAGACCATCATGCCTTGTCCGATCGCCGACTTTACTTTTCTGGCGATGGTGACCGAAGCCCTCGAAACCCTTTGTGCTACGATTCTCATCAGTGTAGAAGTTTAAATATCATTTCACGGTACAAGTCCTTTTCAGAAGTCTCGCCACTGTTGTAGCCTTTCGACTTCAGGTCGAACTCCCTTAGCACCGCAATGCATTTGACGCAATCGGCGATGGAGAAATTGCGCGCCGCCAACTGGTAGTCGCGGACAAAGAAGGGATTCACGCCCAAAGCCGACGCCAAGGCGTTCTGTGAGGGATCGGTGGCGTAATGCACCTTTAATATTTTAGTGAAATAGCCATACAGGCTGATGGCGGTCACCAGCAGTGGATTGTCCTTGCCGTTGTCGCCGAAGTAGTTCACGATCTGGTTGGCCCGCATGATGTCGCGCCGACCGATGGCGTTCTGCAACTCAAACACATTATAATCTTTCGAGATTCCGATGTTGCGTTCCACGTCGGCATCGTCGATCTTCTTCGACTTCGGCAGGGCGATGATCAACTTGTCGAGCTCGTTGCGCACCTTGTGCAGATCCGTACCGAGGAAGTCCGTCAGCATTTGAGTCGCCTTCGGGGTGATGGAATAGCCTTTCTCGCCCAGATATGATTGGATCCAACCCGGAATATTGCTCTCATAAAGCTTTTTCGACTCAAACAGCACGCCCATTTTGTCGATCTTCTTGGCCAAGGCGCGACGTTTGTCGAGCTTTTTGTACTTATAATCGAAGACCAGAATGGTGGTTGGCGGGATCACATCGAGGTATTTCTCAAAATCCTCAATGTTCTTCAGATCCTGCGCCTCCTTGACGATGACCACCATGTAGCCACCCATCATCGAAAAGCTCTTGGCGTGGGTGGCCACCGTGTCAATATCGACGTCGCGGCCATACACCACGATCTGGTTGAAGGCCTTCTCTGTCTCGTCGAGCACCTCGTCTTCGATGGTATCGGAGATCACGTCGATGAAATAAGGCTCCTCACCCATCAGGAAATAGATGGGCGCGTATTTCTTGTTATGGATGTCGGAGATTATCTGTTCGAAGGTCATCAGTCGAATCTCAAGTGTTTCACGGTGATTCCGTTATTGATGAGCTGCCGCAGTGAGTCCACGCCGATGCGCAGGTGGTCGCCCACGAAATTGCTACTCACCTTCTTGTCGCTCTCAGCGGTCTTGACGCCTTCAGGGGTCATCGGCTCATCGGAAACGAGCAGCAGGGCGCCTGTCGGGATCTCGTTGTAGAATCCCACGGAGAACAGGGTAGCCGTTTCCATGTCAACGGCATGGCAGCGTATCTTGCGAAGATAGTTCTTGAACTCTTCGTCGTGTTCCCACACGCGGCGGTTGGTGGTATAAACCGTGCCCGTCCAATAATCGCGGCCGTAGTCGCGGATGGTGGTGGAGATGGCTTTCTCCAGATTGAATGCAGGCAGCGCAGGCACCTCGGGCGGATAATAGTCGTTGGAAGTACCTTCACCTCGGATGGCAGCGATGGGAAGGATGAAGTCGCCCACATGGTTTTTGCGGACGGCGCCGCACTTGCCCAAGAACAGCACTGCCTTGGGGTGGATAGCACCCAGCAGATCCATGATGGTGGCCGCGTTGGCACTGCCCATACTGAAATTAATTATGGTGATCTCGCCGTCGGTAGCACAGGGCATTGGCTTGTTAAGTCCCACAATCTCAATGCCTTGCCATTCCGCAAAACGCTCTACATAGTTCTGGAAGTTGGTCAAAAGGATGTATTTTCCAAAACGCTCCAGCGGAAGTCCCGTATAACGTGGAAGCCAGTTTTCCACGATTTCTTTCTTGGTTTTCATAGCCTTAATTGCAATTTTTGCAAAGATACTAAAATAATTCAAGAAAAATTTGTTTCACCGAAACGAAAAAAAACATACCTTTGCAGCACATCTAAAAATAGGCAATAATAATCAGAAAAATAAAAGACAATGAATCCGAAACTGAAAAGTATCATCATCAACATCGTTTTGTTTGCCGTTGTTGTTTTCTTAGCCATTAAGGTCGTCCAGAGCATCAAGGCTCCCATTGATTTCGGCAACGAGAAGAGTCGCCGCGAAACCCAGGTTGTCCAGCGTTTGAAGGACATCCGCGACGCTGAGATCCAGTTCAAGCAGGCACACAACAGGTACACCTCCAACTTCGACTCCCTGATCGACTTCTGCAAGAATTACGAGATCCCGATCGTCATGATGGTTCCCGATCCTGAGGACACCACCTTCACCAAGACCATCAACGACACCTTGGGTTACGTGAAAGTGATCGACTCGCTCTTCGGCAAGAGAACCCAGTTCAACATCAACGACCTCGGCATTGTGCCGTTCAGCGATCCTACAGCTAAGTTCGAGATCCATGACAGCATCATCAAGCGCGGTGGTATCGCCGTTCCCGTATTCGAGGTGAAGACTCCTTACGAGGTCTATCTGGCCACCCCAGGCGAGAAATTCACCGAGAAGGAATGGAACACCCGCGTGATGAACGTCAAAGCCGAGATGGAACAAATCGACAAGTATGCCGGTTTGAAGGTCGGCTCACTCGAAGAAGCTTCAACCGACGGTAACTGGGAGAAACTCTAATGATCGACCCAGCAAGAAGTCTTTCTTACAACATAACCATCCAATGCTCATTGGATGGTTTTTGTTTTGTCGTCCACGACCTCGAGGAGAACAAGATCATCGACATCGAGCTCTACCAGACCTCCGAGACGGGCGACGAGAGCCTCATCATGGAAGCTCTGGGAAAAACCGTCTTCAAGAAAGGCCTCTACGAAAAACCCGTCCACAACGTTCGCTACATCGTTGACAACAGGTTCAATACGCTGGTGCCCATGGAGGTCTTCGACGAACAACAGCTGGAGTCCTACCTCCGCTTCAGCCATGAGCTCCCCAATGGCCATTCGGTGATGTACGACACCTTGGAAGAAATCGACTGCGTCAACGTGTTTGCCATGTCAACAAGGCAAGTGGAACGCATCTACGGTCTTTGGAATAACGTCACCATCACCCACCAGTCGAGCGTCTTTTTGAGCGGCATCATGCGCGAGAATCGCTTTGAAGACAAGACTGTTGGCTACGTCAACGTCAACAGCCGCTCGTTCGATTTGGCTGTCGTCAGTGAGAACAAGCTCAAGTTCTTCAACAACTTCAAGTTCAACACCAAGGACGACTTCATCTATTTCCTGATGTTCGCCCTGGAGCAGCAACAGCTGTCAGGCCAGGAAGTCCCCGTCTACTTCTCCGGCTTGATTTCCGGAAACTCCGAGATCATCAAGCTGTGCGATCGTTACATCAAACGCATCCACTTCATCAACCCCGACGGCAGCGTCGAGGTGGACATGGCCCTGAGCGACACGCCTTTCCAATACTACTACATCCCTTACAAATCGCTATCATGAGAATCATCAGAGGCAGATACCAACGGCGGCAGATCATAGCGCCTAACAACCTTCCCGTACGGCCCACCACCGACATGGCTAAGGAGAGCCTGTTCAACATCCTAGAGAACTACATGGACTTTGAGGAGGTTACTGCTTTGGATCTTTTTGCCGGCACGGGCAACATTTCCTACGAGCTGGTGTCGCGCGGCTGCCCGAAGGTCACCTCTGTCGACCAGGACAACGGTTGCATCCGCTTCATTCGTGAGACCGCTAACAAGCTTGAGATGAAGGAGCTGATGGCGGTGCGCTCCGACGTGTTTCGCTTCCTCGCCAACCACAAGATGAAATACGACCTCATCTTTGCCGACCCGCCCTACGACTGCCAGCATTACAACGAACTGGTGCGCCTCATCTTCGACAATGAGCTACTCAACGAAGATGGCATGTTTGTGCTGGAACACGACAAATACGTCCACTTCGACGAGCATCCTCACTTCATGGAGCAGCGCCATTACGGCAAAGTGAACTTCAGTTTCTTCGCACAGACTTTCACAGAAGAAAACAACGATTGAAATCTCGGTTTATTCGTACCCAAACCGTTCCCTCACCAACTGCTGTTCTTCTTGGCTGGCATCCCTGAACATTGGCATGACTTCGTCTTCAGGGAAATCAGTAAATGTCAAGAACAGCAATGCATCGAGCGTGTCGTTGAAATCGGGATCAACATTGAAGCAGAGGAACTTGGCGTTCAGCTTCAGGTATTTCTTGAACAAAGTGGGCATGCGATAGTCGCCATTGCTCAGGCGGAACATGAACTTGTCGAACCTGTCGACTGAATCCATGTAGTCTTTCATCAGCACCTCGGGATCAACTTTGAGGAAATCAGGATGGAAAGGAGTCGTTGGTGTGGCCACATGAGCCCAATCGGCGTTAACTGGATGTTTCTCAGTGACATATTTTACGATCATGCTCTGGTAGAACTTGGGATACCATGAACTGATGCTCACAGGACCGATAAAATGCTGGATCTCAGGATTTCTGGTTACAACCATTGCCAAGCCGCGAAGCAGCAACACCAAGGGGAGCACCTCGCGTTGGTACTCGACGGTGACGAACGAACGGCCCAGCTCGATGGTCTTGCTCAGCGTCGCGCCAAACGACTCATCCAACTTGAACAGCGTGCTGACGTAGAAGCCCTTGAAGCCTTTGTCCCTCATGATCTCGTTGCCGAAACCGAGACGGTAGGCGCCCACGATCTGCTGTTTCTTGTTGTCCCAAAGGATCAAATGCTTGTAATGACGGTCAAACTCGTCCGTATCGAGGCTCTTTCCCGTGCCCTCGCCGATGAACCGGAACGCCTCCTCGCGGAGCCTGCCCAGCTCATGCATAAGGTTGGGAATGTCGTCATATTCCGCCATGAAACACTCGAAATTGGCCGTCGAGAAGAGGAAAGCCTTCTCACGGATCGACTCGAGTTCATGTATCAACAGCTGCGTGTCGAGCGCCGGCTCCACAGGCACCCATTTCTCGTTGGCCACTTGCAGCGATGCCCGATTGATATTGGCTTCCAAGGCATACGAGCGGCTTCTCAGATAGGCGGCCAGATCGGCGGGTTTTGTGTATGTGGCCACCTCGGCGGGAAGGATGGGCCTCCCGATCTCAAGGATGATCTTTTGGTCGTGCTTGTTGGCCAGCTCACGTGTCAGGCGCGCTGTACCCAACATGCTGTTGACCTTGTCCCAACGATAGAAACGACGGGAGTTGCAGCCATTCCAAAACACTGAAATCACCGGCACCTTGGCGCTCATGATGATGCGTGCGATGGAATTGCTCCAAGGCAGATCCTCAGGATAGTCGTGACCATGGTAGCGCGACACCTCGCCAGCGGGGAATATGCCCAACCCGTGGCCGTCATTGACGTGCTGGATGGCACCCTTGATGCCTCCCACACTGCTTTTCCATTCGGGGTTTTTCTCGAATGGATTCACCGAGAAGAAGCACTCCTTAAGGTTGGGGATATGCGACAGGATGAAGTTGGCCATCAGCTTGAAGTCGGGACGCACCTTGGCGATGGCGCTCAACAGCATCACGCCCTCGATGCCGCCAAAGGGATGGTTGCTCACCACGATGAAACCGCCTTCCTTGGGAATGTTTTCCAGTTGTTCGGGAGCCACATCGATGGTGATGTTCATGTTCTCCAGCAGATGGTCGGCAAACTCTCGGCCCTGATAGTCGGCGGCACTGTCGAAAAGCCTATTGATCTCACCCAAACCGCACACTTTATAAGCCAATCCCGCCGCACAAGTGCCGAAGAAGCCCTTCAGGCCCAAGGCCTGCTTGATGTCCGATTTGGTTACGACCTGCCTCATAATGTATTTGGCCGCAAAAATAATAAAAATTGTTATTGTTTCAACAACTTCCTCACACAACAACTTCCGTTGCGATCAATCACGTGGACGAAATACAAGCCTGACGGCAGTTCACCCAAGTCGATCGACACCGTTTCAGCCGCAACTTTTTGCGATGCAACCAATTGACCGACAAGGTTATAGACACCGACTTCCTGCATGTCCGCTCCCGAAACGACAACGGCGCCGCTGGTCGGATTAGGCACGATGGTGAAGGTAGAATTGTTTTCTTCTACACTGGTCGGAGCAATCTGCACATGCAACTCAAACACGTTCGATTCATCCTTGATATTGGCTGGTGCCGAGAAGCAATCCAAATCCACATAATAGGACTGGAGCTTGAAATAATAGTCTCCTTCCGGCATAGCCGAATTAATGGTAACAGTGTTCGCCGTGGGGCTCACCAGCTTAAACCTCGCGTATTCACCACCATCGACCTTACGGAACAGGTAAAAGGCCGTCAAGCCTTCCGTGTTGTCAGGAGCCTCCCAATTCAGTTTCAACTTGTTGTTAGAAGTGAACTCGTAATCAAGATTGTGAGGCGGATAACAAGGACCGTCGGTAGCGCAGGTAAGGTTGGACATGGGGCCTTCGCCACCTTCGCAGATGACATCCACCTGATAGCAATGGCCACCAAGGACGGACTGCTCATCCAGGAAGCTGGTACCCGACTGAACCAGACGGCAAAGCACGCCGTCGCGATAGACGTTATAACCATAGACATCCTCGCTCACGGGATCCCAAGTCAACAGAATGGGATCGTCACCGTTGTCGGAAGCGACCACATTCTCCGGCATGCTGCAAGTCACACTGCTGCCGCAACCGTTGTTGGTCTCAAAGAAAACGCCCGAAGGCAGATCATCCGATGAGCCCGAGAAGGTATATACGCTATTTCCCTCCGAATCCTTGATGACAAAGCCCATCTGGCTCACCGTCTCCTCGGGAGCCGTCCAGCCAAAGCTCAAACGGCCCAAAGGCGCCGAAAACTGAACCGGTGTGGTTGAGGAATTGGCCAACGAACAATTCGCCACTTCACGGCCAATGTTGTTGTAGACGGAAAGATAACCGCCTCTCCATCCTTGGAAACTCGTTGAGGTCATGATGACCCTCCATTCACAGGAAGGTCCAACAATGACGTTCGTATTGGCGTGTTTTCCGTAACGGCCATTGGCCTTGGCATAAACCTCATATTGGAACATGTCGAAATACGGCACCGAGGTGTCCTCAAAATCCATCGAAGCACCGGGTGCGACATTCGTCATGGTGCAGATCACTTCTTTGTTACGCATCACAACAATCTCCTCGATCGATGACAACGGTGTGCCATCCAACGAGGTGGTGGGGTTGGTCCAATGGAGTTCCGTCCTGAGTTCCGTATCCGAAGGGACATTCACCGTAAAGCCGGTGGGAGCACTGGCCGTAATGTCGTAAATCTCACTGGGAACGAAGTTGAACATGGCATCGGCGGGATGGGTGTAGGGCGCTTCGTCAATGAGGTACCAGCCGTCGGAGCCGCCGCCCCAACCCAGGTTGAAATGGAACATATCCTTGTCGTCGTAGCCGTCACAGATGAAGGCGTGGCAGCCATCGTCGCAACCGCCGTAATACATCGGCCAGCCCATGTCGAATTGCTCACGCACCATGAACTTCCAAAGCTCCGTTTCAAAGTCGTTGCGGCTGTATTGGACATTGGCCTCGCTATAGTTGTAATACTCGTGCATGGCTGCGGGAATACCGCCCGAGCCACCGCCTGAACCATCGGGACCATAGCCCATGTCGATGGTCACACCGCAGTGGAAGCTGATCAATGCCACCGCCTGAATCTCCTCAATCGGTGAATTCTCATTGATTTTATTTGCGATATGATCCCAGTCGTAGTAGGTATTCTCAAAGTCGGCGCAGATTTGGCCATAGTCTTCGTGATAGTAGCAATGGCTACCGTATCCGTGTTCGGGGTTTTTCCAGAACGACACCAGCTGCGCCATTGAAGTGGCCAGGCACCCCACGTAGGTGTGACCATGGGAGCCGTCTGGATCTTCCGGGCAATAGTAGTTGTAAGGATAATCCTGATTCCACTGGGTTTGCACAAGATAGTCCACTCCCCTGCCATTGAGGCGTGGAATGAGCTCGCCCCTTCGCAGCAGCGATTCCCACTCGGCGGCCACCAAAGGCGTTGCCACGGCATTGCCTCTTCTTTTCAACCGATTAATGCCCGTGGCCATGCCATCCAGATAATCCACCAGCGCAGGCGGGATGTTGTTGGCATCGAAAGTCGACTGATCGGAATAGCCAATCACGGGACGATGGGCATCGTCGGCCGCAATGATGACGAAGCCTCTATCGCCAATGTTGAACACATAAAAGGCCTCATCCTGGCCGGTATAAACCAGTTCCAGGTTTTGGCGCTCCACGACGAATTTCGCCTGGGCGAATTTGCCGGCAGCGGCTTGCGCCAGCGACAGATCAACGGGAGCGGCGTGAAGTGCCATCACACCCGAGAGTAGCATTGTCAGTGTAAAAAGAATACGTTTCATTATAGCGTGGTTTTAATAACAAATTATTTAACCTGGAACCGCACTCCCAAATAGCCGCGGATTCCACTCAAAGGGCCCCAAACCATCGAAGCGTCGAAGTCGCTGCCGTAGGGATCCGAACCCGAGACGATCGGATGGTCCTGCTTGTAATTGAGCAGGTTCTCGCCGCCAGCATACACCTCCCAGTGCTTACCGAACTTCTTGGTGACCTGAGCGTTCATGATCACATAGAAAGGCGACTCCTTGATATCCTGGCCGTCTTTCACAGCAGTGGCATTGCCCGCCAATGAGGGGACACGGCTATCGCCGTTGAACTGGGTGATGAGGTCAAACTGCCATGTGCCCGGGGCATACGACAGCGTCAGCAAGCCCTTGTAACGGTTCACAAAAGGCTTCTCGCGCAAGGTGTCGTTGATGGTCATCTTCACATCGGTGTAACGGAAGGCGGCCGACACGTCGAAGTCCTTGAACAGCTCATAATCCAGCTGGATTTGGGCACAGTTGGAATAGGATTTCCCATTGAGGTTGTAGATGCGGATCTGATGGGCATCGGCGTCACGGTCAATGACAATCTGGTTGACGAAGTCGGTGCGATAGGCATCCACCAGCAATTGAATCTC